>CAZDTI010000215.1:0-8419 GCA_964508085.1 uncultured Saprospiraceae bacterium
GTTTTTACAATTTTTCCAATACCCTCATCCATACCTACGACCATCGCGGCATAGGTACTTCGGTCACCATCTTCTATAAAATCGGTCTTTGCTAAATATTCAGGGGTGGCTTGTATGGGCGCATGAGGCGCATTATAAGCGAGGTAGAGAAAAAAGGGATTTTCTTTTTGTTTGTTTATAAAATCGGTAGAAGCATTGGTGAAGTCATCGGTTAAATAAGTCAACTCATTGATGGGAACGATTTCCTCATTTCGTTGAATTCCGGAGTTCGGCTTTTTATTTCCGACACTTCCCCAATAATCCAGACCACCTCCATGGAATCCAAACCACTCTTTAAAGCCTCGCTGCATCGGCCAGAATTTTTTAAAATCTCCCAGATGCCATTTACCTACAGCACAAGTATTATAATTGTATTTCACTAATGCTTCTGCCAGATTTGTTTCTGTTGTAGGAATTCCTGCCTCCGGATCATCGTGTTTGTAAGGGGTGTTATTCTCATGACCGAAGCGTTGTTGATATCTGCCCGTCAAAAGACCTGCACGACTCGGGCTACAGTAAGGGTGAGAGGCATAGCCTGCATTAAAAATTATTCCGTCCGCCGCCAATTGATCCAAATTTGGCGTTGGAATATCTTTGCCGCCATTAAAACCGGCATCATTCCATCCTTGATCGTCAGATACAATGAGGATAATATTAGGAGGAGCCTCTTTTGTTACCATTGAATTTTGCTGCTTATAAGTAGCAGCAATGCTTAATCCAAATAGCAGCACTATGGCGAATAAATAAATTGGATATTTCATTTTAAATAGTTCTGAAAATGGAAGTCAAGTCTAAAGGATCGTTCATTTCTTTTTGTAATTCTAGGAGGTCTTGAAACAGGGACTTGACTTTGGCTTGATAAGCCTCTTGTTTCGCTAGATTGACCATCTCCTCTGGATCTTTACTTAAATCAAATAATAAAAATTTTTCAATTTTTGGATAGACGATTAATTTGAATCCATCCTTTCGAATCATTCTTTGGAAATCAATATAGGCGCCATAGATGCTTTCATAATTTCCTTTCTGCGTATTTCCTTTTGCTAAATCCAAAAAGGAATTGAAGGCTACATAATCTGGTTTTTCAAGCCCCGCTATTTCCAAGGAGGTAGCCATCACATCTTGTAGATATACATCAGTGGCTATTTTTTTTCCTTTTGGAATTCCTTTACCCATTACCATCATCGGCACTCTGATGCTGTGGTCATAAAGATTTTGTTTTCCTAATAATCCATGTCGTCCCATCGCCAAACCATGGTCAGCAGTGAAGAAAATAATGGTGTTGTCCATTTTTCCAGAACTTTCCAATTCGTTTAGAATGGCACCAATTTGATCATCCAAATGGGAGATGATGGCATAATATTCTTGAATGTGTTTCCGAGTTGCATATGCTGTTCGAGGAAAAGGAGCTAGTGCTTCGTCTCGTAGCGTGGGACCATTTCCTATGTCATTTTGATTAGGATAATCAGCTTGCCAACTTTTGGGTAAAGGGATTTTTTCGAGTGGATATTTATCCAGGTATTCTTGAGGTGCCTGCCGTGGATCATGAGGTGCATTGAAGGCCAGGTACATAAAAAAGGGTGTCTCCTTTTGTTTGGCTTGTTGGATGAATCCGATAGCATCGTCTTTCAATACTTCACTCCAATGTTTTCCACCTTCCCAAAAACCGCCGTGAATACTATCGGAAGGAGACCAGGAATGATCGTCTTTATTTTTTGGTCGATTGTAACCAATGGGCATGACGTCTTCATGTTTTACATTTACGCCATCTACTTCTTCTTTGAAGATCCGAACCATTTCATTATGATTCCACTCGTCTGCAGGCATTCCAGGTCTCTCGTGAACAGATTGTTGGAAAACTGTTTTGGCGGGTGCATCCACATGCCATTTGCCGGTCATGTAAGTTTCATAGCCCTGTTGTTCCATGAGCTTACTCCAAGTTTGGGAGAGCGCAGTGGAATCTTTCTTCTGCCAATTTTTTCGAAATTGATTAGCGTTCCAAACAGATCTACCAGAAATAATCATGGCTCTTGAAGCGGCACAAACGGCACCGTTCCAGGCACCCATGTTATAGGCATGTGTGAATGTTGTACCATTTTGAACGAGCTTATCAATATTTGGTGTTTTGATAATTGTATTGCCTAAAGCAGCAACAGAAGAGTAGGTTTGGTCGTCCGTAAAAATAAAGACTACATTTGGTTTATCGGCACTACTATTTTTCTGTTTCTTTTCTCCGCAAGAAAAAAGAAGCAATAAACAAATCCAATAAAATTGATGGTTACTCATCGTTTAGTGTAAAATTATCCTTTGTGCCCAGTGATTATTTTTGGTATAAACTTTAACCCATAAAATAGAGCTATTCTTTTTTTGGAAAAAATCATTTTCAGAAATGGTGATTATTTGTTTTCCGGCTGGAACGGCCTCTTCTTTTTGTTCATAGATTAATTGCCCCATGGAATTAAAGACTTCTATTTTAACCGATTCTTTTTCTTTACCGTTCATTTGTAAATGGAAGAAATGGGTAGACGGATTAGGGAAAATATCAACACTGAAATTTTCGGAAGTATTAGTATTGGAAATGGAAGTAGTGGTTCCGAATAGTATTCCTTCCTCCGCTTGTGAACCCTCCTGGATGGTATAAGTTTTATTTAATTGTTCAAAGGATATTTCCTGAACAAGTCCTGAGGTCCAAAAAATAGTAGCAGTGCTTAGGGCATCCGCTTCTCCCAATCCAAAGTATAAAATATGACTATTTTGACTGGCCCATCCATGTCCTGCTGTAATTTCTTTGTAGTGAATCCTACCTGTATTGTCAACTATTTCGACTCTTGAACCTATTCCATTTCGGGTACTTTCAACACCTAGTAATTTGACGCCCAACCAATTTCCATCATGCCCTGTATTTTGAAATAATTGTAAATGCTCATCTGTATCTCTATTTGCGACCGCTAAATCCAAATTACCATCAAGGTTGTAATCAAAAGCAGCAACTCCATAGCTATTATCAATATTACTGATTGCTTGATTGGTTTCTACTTTTTCAAAGGTGAGGTCTCCCATGTTTTTGTACAAAACATTTGGGTCATTGGGATTCATAAAATCTGATTCATTGGCCACGTAAATATCCATTAAGCCATCTTTATTAAAGTCTAAAAATAAATTGCCCCATCCCATTCCGTTGTCATCAACTCCTGCATCAGAACTAATGTTCTCGAAAGTACCATCGCTATTATTTCTGAATAAAACATTTTGGAAAAGATTGGTAATGTACAAATCCAGCCAACCATCATTATCCATGTCTCCAACATCCACTCCCATTCCATAGCCTATAGCATTAACCCCAGCTGCTTCACTTACATCGGTAAAGACTCCAGTGCCATCATTTTGATATAAGATATTTGGAACTAGTTGGTCATGAGTCAGATAGAGATCTACATCTCCGTCTTTATCATAATCAAAGAAAATATTTCCCATAGAAGGCCCCGTGTCCATGGCACCGGAAACCGTAGTTTGATTCGAGAAAGAATTATCGCCGTTATTTATAAATAGAATATTCTCCGTATTAAAATTAGAAAGATAAATGTCTAAGAATCCATCATTATTGACATCAGCCATATTGACGCATTTTGTATTTGCATTGTTAGCTATTCCGCTGGATAAAGTAATGTCTTGGAAAGTTTCGTCACCATTATTTAAAAATAGTTGATCATTGTCGTTTACTAAAGAAATATAGAGATCTAAGAATCCATCATTATTAATATCTCCCCAGGTGGAGGCAACGGATAGGGATGAGAGTGCAACTCCTGCAGTAGAACCCACTTCTTGAAAGGTACCGTCGCCCATATTTTTGCAAAGGCGATTGGTTCCAAATGGCGAACTAACATAAATATCTTCCCAACCATCATTATTGAAGTCACCAATGGCGATGCCTTCATTAGCTGAAAATGCATCCAAACCTGAATTGGCAACTTCTTCAAATATCGGTTGTGCACCAACCGAGGAAATGTGGAAGAAGAATAGACTAATAGTGCAATAAAAATATATTTTTTTGGTCATCATAAGAAATAGATTTTTGATGAAAGTTATGATGTGGTTTTTAGGGTAGATGGGTGGATAGGTAGATAGGTTTCCCTCTGACGTAAAAAACTGCGAAAGAAGGAAAACCCATCTGCCCATCCACCCATCCCCCAATGATCAAGAGCTACTTGTCAGCAAAAGGATGAATAATCAGACGGAGAGCGCAGAGGCCGCAAAGCGATACGCGAAAAATACGTTAGCTCTGCGCTCTCTGCGCTCTCTGTGTGATGAAAAATACGATTGGGTTGCATTTTAGTCACAGCCTAGGTAATACATTCTGACATTATCAACATGCATATCGAATACTTCAGTGTTAGGAGGTGTTTGCCACCAGATTCTTCTATTGTTTCCTCCACCTTCATCAGCTGTGAATTCAAAAGAGTATTCGGCCCACTCAGTGGTTAATACTGCATCTGCAGGATTATTAGAAGTAGCCCATCCATCTTCAATCACTCGAATATCAAGTACGGCTCCATCTAATGACGATTTTGCATTGTAAACAACTTTATAAATTCCACCCACTGTAATTGGTGCTGGAGTTTTATTATCAAGAATCCACACATCTTCAGATCCATCGTATGTCCACTTAACAGAATTAATTCCACTAGGTGCTTGTTCATCATCTACTACTCTATATTCTTCAGGATTATTTATTGATGCAGTCTGATTCCAAGTTCCCCAATCATTAGGAAACTCTCCAACTGCTCCTAATTCAAAATCTACATTACCAGTCATTACATTAGATACTCTATTTTCAACTAAAAAATCTGGCAATGGTGCAAATATAGATCCGGATTGAGCAGTAAGTAAACTTACATTTGGGTCATAATTTAGTGACACTGCTTGCCCATCAGCAACAGGTGTAGCTAAAGAAATGATTAAACTCATATCGTTATTTACATCTGATTCGATGGAGGATACATCTATAGGCATACCATCAGCCATCACTGAAAATGCATCAACAGCATTAGCAGGTAGTACCTCTAAAGCTTCTGCAAAGGTCACCCTAATGGTTGAGCCAAAATCACAGGTATGAACAGCTTCAGGAGAAATAACTGCGACATCGACTACATTGATATAAGCCGTTTTTGATTCTGCATCGGAGTGCTTTGGATAATTTCTATTGGCTGTCAATTTTACAGAATAGGTTCCAAGAGTTGAATAGCGAACAACGGGGTTTTCCTCCGTACTGGTCGCAGGAACTCCACCTTCGAATTCCCATAGCCAGGTCTCTTGTTCTTGTTCGAAGCTTGGACTATCTTCGAAGGAGTTAACCGCTGGCATATGCAGTGTTGTATTGTTGAAGGTGACATTACTGCCAAAAACAACGGTGGTGGCACTGGCTGCAAAATTGGCGTCTACGAAAGGTTCAACCTCCACATAAATTAACCGGTCCTCAGAAGTACCATCGGTGAATTCAACCAACAAGGTTGTTTCAAACCTTCCAGTATCAGGATAGATAATCATCAATGCCTCTTCTTCTGAAGAGGTGACATTACCGCCCTGAAAATTCCAGGTACGATTAGCAACATCCTTTGAAAGATCTGCATAGTTAATAGTATCTTCTACAGTGATTTGCGTGCTGCTAGCGTCAATGATAAATTTTGTTTCGGTAACTTCAATTGGGTTATCCTTCTTGCACGAGCTGACAAAAATTGCAATTCCAAAAAGGCCTAAAATGGAGAGCTTAATAAGTTGGTTTAAATTTCTTTTCATGACTTTTTGTTTGTTAAAGATTGTATGATCTTTAGGTATGATCTTTTAATACTGATTAATTGGATTTTTACAGTTTAAAATTGGGTAAAATACCTAGCTCGATCTATTACAAATGTTTTAATTGATAGTACAAATGACTATTACTAGTATAATGGGTTATAATGTTGAATTTTTACCTGTGAAAACGTGCATTTCGTTAAAATTTGGGTTCTTTCATAAAGTGGTTGAGTCGGTAAATGGGAGCCCAGTCTGCCAGCTTAATCCCTAATCTTAGTGTGTGCTATCTGACAATATAAAGAGGTGTCGCTTTATGTGCAAAATAGGGCTGACCACAGCGAGCCTGTCCGGCGGCCAGATGGCACCAAAGCTGTCCATTTGTCAACCTTAATAAAGAGGCCTGTAGCCTCCCCACTAATACTAAAAAAAAAGTGCGAAAAGCAGCCTGAAAGCAGGCACAATCCTACATCGTCAGATTAAAACCTCATCCCTAATTAACAGCCCTTTTATCGAAAACCTTCCACAGTTGTAATTCACCATTATTCACCCCCACTAAAATTCCTTTATCATTTCCTAACCGAATCGAAGTCAAAGACTTTACATTGTAAGGAACAAAGAAACCAGATTGTTCAACGGGAGTTGGGGACCAGGTTTTTTTATTTTTTTGTATCATCACTAATCCTATAGAGGCATCTGCTCTTGTTGTTTCAATCTCTGATTCATATTTATTGCCAGCGATTATTAAATCTAATTTTCCATCCTGATCGATATCATTGGCAATAACGCCATTAATCGTTGAAATCTGGGCGGACATTGGTAATTCATGAAGTATTAATTGACCATTGTCGTTTTCCAGCCAAACATTTTTGAATTGCTTGGCTTCGTATTTTAAAGCCTGTTTTGTTTGATCTTCTAAAATCTCATGGATGTTAGCGTTGGCAAATTCTGCATAGGTTTTAAATTTTTTATTAAGAACAGGAATTTGTTGAGCAGAACATTCTTTTCCTCTGACAGGAACCAGCTCCTCTTTATAATACTTTGCAAGGAAAACATCATTGGTTCCATTATTATCAAAATCATTTGCAAAAACAACAAATGGTTTCTCTTGATCTGCCTGAAATTTATAGTTCAATCCTAAATTACCTGCTACAAAATCCATATCACCATCCTGATCCATATCAGCAGCAGTAATGGAATTCCACCAACCCGAGGTATTTGTGAGGTTAAATGCTTTTGTGTTGTTTTGAAATCCATCTTTTGTTTTTTGAAAAATAGTAATCGGCATCCATTCGCCTACGAGTATCAATTCTTCACTTTTGTCTCCATCAATATCTACCCAGGATGCATCCGTAACCATTCCGATTCTGGCAAGATCGGGGGCTAATTGTTTTGTAACATTTGAGAATTTACCTTCATTATTTTCAAGTAAAAAACTTTTAGGCGCATGGGGATATCGCCCGACACTTACCCTTCCACCTATAAAAAGATCTTGGTCGCCATCTTTGTCCCAATCAAATGCCTTTACACAGGAACCACTACTAGTCATCATCGGGATGTTTTGGGAACGTACCATCTTCCCATTTTCATTAAGGTATAAACGGTCTTGGTAAAACAAGGGATTTCGAATTTCATTGCCGCCACTTACCACATATAAATCAAGATCTTTGTCGCCGTCTGCATCAAAAAAAGTAGCCCCTACATCTTCGTAGTTTTTATCTTTTTCAAAGTCCGGGATTGGCATGGGAGCAAAAGTCTGATTATCTTTTTGGAGAAAAATTTGACCACTTTGTCCATTTGCTCCACCTACAAAGAAATCCTCTTTGCCATCCCCATTCACATCGCCTACCGTTAGGCAGGGGCCAGTCTGAGAAAGTTTATGGGGTAGGAGGATTTGATCTTTGTAATCATCATAGTCATTTTCCTGATGGTTAAAAATAGAAGCAAATGCTTTGTTAGAAATATTTTCCAAAAGGGGAGGAGCCTCTTTTTGTCTGGCTTTTTTTATAGGAATAGCGTCTAGTTTTTTTATAGTAATAAATTCATTCGCCTTGACATTTTCCATCCGGTTTACTGTTCCGTCTAGCCACTCCACATTGACTTTGTCGATTTTTTCATTCGTTCCAATCCCAAAATGTACGATAGGTTCCGTAGAAGAAAGATAACCTCTGACATTTTTGAATTCGTGGTATTGCATTTCTGCTCCACAGTGGATGGTGACTTTAGCGCCAAGCCCCGTTGGATTTTTTTCACCGCCTTCCAGTTTTATTTTTAGAAAATGATGGCCCGTTTCTTCTGCTCTGTTTCTATAAAGGAATGCTGTTCCCTCGATGTTATTCACAACCAGATCGAGATCGCCATCATTGTCAAAATCACCTACAGCTGCACCATTAGAAAAACTAGCTTCTGTCAATCCCCAGTTTTTGGATTGATTTGAAAAGGTGAGGTCACCATTGTTTTTAAAAATATAATTTTCAATTTTATTGGCTTTGAAAAGGTTGGTGATGTGTGCGGCGCTCTGTTCCTCGTTTAGATTTCTTTTTTCTGGACTTTTCATGAAAGCCCTGAATTTTGCATTCGCATCCTTGTCCCAAAT
>CAZDTI010000215.1:8519-14800 GCA_964508085.1 uncultured Saprospiraceae bacterium
GTTGTTTTGGAGCGAACATAATCGGCTGGCAACATTTCCAATTCAATGAGGTCTTCCCATCCATCATTATTGATATCTACCGCATCAACCCCCATGGCATAGAAGGGAACGTGTCGGGTGTAATCCTTAATTTTTTCTTTAAAAGTTCCGTCCCCTTGATTGACATAGAGGTAATCACTTTCCAAATAATCATTGGCAACATATATATCTATGAAACCATCTTTGTTGATGTCGGTAGTGAGTAATCCAAGGCCGTAACCATAATTTTTTACAATCCCTGCACTCAATCCAATTTCTTTAAACTGCCCATTATCGTTTCGAAATAATTTATCCCGGAACAAGTCATTCGGCTTGTTTTTTCCTTCTAGTACTTTTTGATAATTTAAGAAAAAACGATTGGGACGATTGGTGAGATAGCAATCCAGGTCTCCATCATTATCCATGTCAAAGAATGCCCCTTGGATGGAGTAGCCTTTATCATGGAGTCCGAATTTGGAAGCGGATTCCGTAAATGTATTGTCCTTGTTATTAATGAAAAGAAGGTTGGTTCTATCGGCGTCTGAATCTTCCCAACCGCCTCGACAAACGTAAATGTCCAGCCATCCGTCTGCATTCACATCTGCCATGACCACCCCATTGTGCCATCCTTTGCCACCACCTACATTTGCAGAAGTGGTAATGTTTTTAAATTGAAAATTTCCTTCGTTGAGGTAGAGTTGATTGGGTACTTCATTGCCCGTGAAATAAATATCTGGCAGACCATCATTGTTGATGTCCCCCACAGCGACTCCACCACCATTGTAAACATAGTTGAAGCGAGCAAAGAAGTTTTTAAAATTCTCCTGAATGGTATTGTTAAACTGGATGCCACTTTGTTCGGAGGGAATGAGCTCGAATAGGGGAGTCTCCTTCTTTGGGTTGGTTGGAGACTGGTCTTTTTCATTTGGATCACCGCAGCTAAAAAAACAAAAAAATCCTAAAAAAACAGACACTTTTAAAATAGACTTTACCATAGTTTTTTATTTGCCGTAAAATAAGAAATCCCTGTTTGAAGTACACTTCAAACAGGGATAAAATTAATCTTATTTACCAGACTTTATTCTATACTAATTAATATCCTTCATTCTGAACTAAGCTGGGATTCAGGTCGATTTCACGTTGAGGAATCGGAAGTTTATATTCATGAGATTGTAGATCGCCTCCTGGGTTTCCAGAGCTACTCCAGCAAGTTTCGTCTACATTACGGACAATTTCGTCCAGTTTACCGAAACGGATCAAGTCATCCTTACGATGTCCTTCAAAACAAAGTTCTAGTCTTCTCTCTGCCAAAAGCGCATCTGCAAAACCGTCTGCATCTAAACCTTCTGCAATAGCAGGAGCATTAGAGCGGCTGGTCACTTGATTCACTAAATCATATGCTTCAGCAGTAGGTCCGGAGATTCTGTTGACGGCTTCTGCTTTTGATAACAATATATCTGCATATCTTAGGTAGATGAAGTCCATTGGTGAATCATACAAGAAGATGTTTGGCTTTGGCTTGTGCCATTTCCAAGGTCTCCATCCGCAGGGATCATTATTTAAGCAAGCCTCGTCTTCACAGGCATTAGTGTCACAGTTGTTTACATTGTGTTTGGCCACATTATGGCAAAGTCGATCATCTCCTTCTGCGTAGCTAGTGGCAAGTTCAGTATTGATGTATTCCGTTCCCCAGCCGCCGCCATTTTCCTGAGCGCCATTGGGTCCCATGAAACTACCTGTTCTACCTCCATCATCCAAACCAGGGCCATCGAATTTTACAGCAAAAAGAATTTCGCTATTGTCTTCATTTTCATAATCAAATACATCACTGTAAGCAGTTTGCAAAGAATAAGTACCGCTTAAAATTACTTTTTCAAATTGTTGATTGGCTAAGTCAAATTTATCGTTTTGATTCAGTGGAGTCCCTGTCATTTGAAGATAAACTTTTCCGAGCAATGCTGCTGCGGCACCTTTAGTGGCGCGACCACCACCTTGTCCTTCTTCTAGTGTCTCTTCCGCAAAGGTAAGGTCATCTATAATTTGTGCATATACCTCTTCAGTAGAAGCTTGTTTAACTTCAAGGTCATCTAGGTTGATCGTTTCACTTGTAATGAGTGGAATGTTTTCCCAAACTCTTACGGCAGCAAAGTAAAATACGGCTCTAATAAATCGTGCTTCTGCGGTGATACTTGTTTTTCTTTCCTCATCCAGAATGTCGGTAGACATTTGGCCAACACGATCAATTACACCATTAGTAACATTAATTCCTTTGTAGGTAGCCGCCCAAATATTTTCAACAGCGATCATGTTTGGAGTGATTTGATAAAGGTGTAATTCCTTTCTACCACCAGCTACCCAGTTAGGTGTATTTAATTCATCTACTCCTTTATTTCCCCAGTGTACTGCGTAGCCTGTAAAGTCATAGACATCTGGACTTTGCAAAGCATCATAAGCACCTGCGAGTGCGATTTCTGCATCAGCGGCAGTTTGAAAAAATTGACTTGCTACGAGCACATTGGTTGGGTTTTCTTCTAAAAGGTCACTCTTGCAGGTGAAGAAGCATAAGCCTATAGCAATTAAAACGATATAATATTTTAGATTTTTCATCTGTAATTATTTTTTAACAATTATACTGAACTATAAGATAATTTTTTAAAAAAAGGAATTCCTTCTTAGAATCCTACATTGAGTCCTGCACGGTAAGTTCTCATTCTTGGATAAGCATCCCAATCTAAACCAGGCGTTAATGGATTGGTTCCAACACTTACATCAGGATCAAAGCCTCGGTAGTTGGTGAATACATGAAGGTTGTCAATACCTCCATAAATTCTTACACTCTTTAAACGGATTTTTTTCAAGAAGGAGGGGGGTAAATTATATCCTAAGGTTACGTTTGCAACTCTTAAATAAGATCCATCTTCGATATAGTAAGACATCAAATCATCTCCAAGGCCACTATCGCCACCACCCCAAATAGCCCATACCTCTGCATCAGGATTTTCAGCTGTCCAACGATCACGAATCATTCCGTATTTGTTGAAAAATGGAATAGCAGTAGCCATACCTCTTTTCAAATTATTGTGGTAAACATCATTTCCAACAGACCAAGTTAAGAAAACGGATAGGTCAAATCGTCCATAAGAAAAATTATTGGTAATACTTCCATAATGATCTGGCTGAACGGAACCAAGAACGGTTCTATCTTCCGTATCGACTACTCCATCATTGTTGACATCTTTAAGTTTAATCATTCCAGGGCGGAATCTTGAAACCCCTTGTTTTAGGGCCAGGCCTTCTTTAGGGGTAAACCACATTTCGTCATTTCTATTAAATTCATCCATTACTGCTTTGGCTTGATCGGCTGTCATACCATCAAACTCTACAAAGTCATCGTAGTGATAAATACCATCGAAAACAAAACCATAATAAGAACCCAATGGTTGACCTACTTGTACAATATAGTCGTTTTGGTGTTCTCCAATGGAAGAAACGATAAATTCATTTGCATCTCCTAAGTTCAATACCGTATTATTATTGAAACTGATGTTGAATTCCGTACTCCATTTAAATTTTCTTCCCACTACGTTTTGAGTAGAAAGACTTAATTCTACCCCTTTGTTTTCTACCTCTCCGAGGTTTTGAAAAGAAACATCAAATCCTGAAGTATAGGGAATTGGTACATTCAATAAAAGGTTTTTTGTATTCTTTTTGTAGTAATCAAAATTAAAGTAGACTCTATCGTTAAATAAACCAAATTCAAATCCAACATCAGCCTGGGTAGTTGTTTCCCAAGTCAATTCAGGATTATCCAATCTATTTAAAGCAACTGCTGAAGATACGCCATCAGAGAAACCGAAAGTAGAAAAGTCATAACTACTAATAGATCGGTCTGTAGGAATACCTTGGTTACCACTCTGTCCGTAGCTCAATCTGAATTTAGCACTACTAATGGCATTAATACTTTGAATAAAATTCTCTTCCCCTAACCTCCAGGCAAAAGCGGCTGATGGGAAAAAGCTCCATTTTTTACCCTTTGCAAATTTAGAAGAACCATCACGACGACCTGTTAGGGTAAATAAATATTTTTCACTTAAGGTATAATTTACGCGACCAAGAAAAGAGCGTAAGCCACTATTAGATGCAGAACTTGAATTTGGTTGCGTTTGTTTTGCAGAACCCAATGCGTCTAAATTGATGTAAGGAGATGGAAAATTTTGAGATTCAAGTCTAAGAAATTCATACCTGCCAAATTGTTCAGTATATCCAACTACCGCATTAAATCTATGATTGGCATTTAATTTCTTATCGTATGATAGCGTATTTTCATTCAGCCATCCAAGGTTTTGATCTTGAACGATCACTCCGATACCATTTACATTTCTTCCCCAACCTAACTCTGAGGAGGCCCAGGATTTTCTTTTGCTAGTATAGATATTGGTTCCAAATGAAGAACGGAACGTTAGTCCTTCCATCAATTCTATTTGACCATAGACATTCGCAAAAGCGTTGAAAGCTTGATTGGTATTTTCATTCGCTTTGATTTGACTTTTAGGATTCAGAACGTCTCCATCACGAGTAGAAAGGAGGATTCCATTTTCATCGTATTGCGCCTCTGGGTACCTCACCCGACCTTGTACAGGTGAAAACAAGGTCATATTTGTAATCACACCGTTTCGACCATTTCTTCCTTCAGATGCTGCGGAGATAATTCCACCTCTGTTTGTTACCCCCATATTCAGATTAAGACCAGTCGTAATTCTGTCACTCACTTTATGGTCAAGCTTCAAATTACCACCTATTCTTCCAAATTCTGAAGTTTCAATGATACCATTCTGATCGACGAAGTTGAAAGAACCTGCATAATTTGTTTTGTCTGTTCCTCCTGAAATAGAAAATCTATGACTTTGAACAGTGGCTCTGCGGAAAACTTCATTACTCCAATCAACAGGCTGAATTCTATCATCGTCTAACTGGATTACGTTTCCAAGCGCATCTCTATATTGTGCACTATATTGATTGTTCGGATCATTTGGATTATATGGGTAATACTCATTCCAAAAATCTACATATTCTTGTGGGGAAAGCAAGTCTATATCTCTTGCAATTTCAGAAACCCCAAAGTAAGTTTCATAACTGGTTTGTGCTTTTCCTTTTTTACCACTTTTTGTAGTAATCAAAACAACACCGTTGGCACCTCTTGATCCATAGATCGCAGTCGCAGAGGCATCTTTTAAAATTTCAATAGATTCAATATCGGCAGGATCAATAGTTGCTAAAGGACTCGTCGTACTATTACCTAATCCAGCATTGGCTCTTTGTCCTGTACTAGAAATAGGAAATCCATCTACTACATATAAAGGATCACTACTTGCATTGATGGAAGTTCCACCCCTGATTCGGATTTTTACTCCTGCTCCCGGACCACCTTCCGTAGCGTTGACTTGTACACCCGGAGCGCGGGCAGCCAGCCCTTGTTCGAAGGATATAGATTGGATTTTAGTTAAATCGTCACCTTTTACGGAACTGACAGCTCCTGTCAAATCACGACGAGAGACCTTACCATATCCTACCACTATAACTTCGTCCATAGTAGTAGCATTTTCTTCCATCGTTACATCTATTACTGATCGTCCTGCTACAGGGATTTCTTTTAAAATGTATCCGGTGTAAGTGAAAGACAATACCTGATTGGCATCAGGTATTTCTAAGGAGTACTTTCCATTAATGTCAGAAACAGTACCTGTAGTGGTACCATTGACTAGGATGGTTACTCCGATTAATGGTTCGCCTTCATCTATTATTGTCCCTGATACAGTGAACTGAGCACTCACTGAAGAGCATGTTAAAAGGGCCAATAAAGAAAGCAGAAAAAAATTGGGCTTTCTAAGAAAACGCCACTTGTTAAAGTTCTTCATTTTGTTATAGGTTTTTAGTTAAAATATAACACTCAACTGGATATTCCAATTTTAAGATCTCGCTTTGTGATATACTTTATACTGATTAATTTGATTGAGTAAAATTGTGCAAATGTTCCACCTGTTTCCGTTACTTATGATTAAGTTTACAGAACAAATGGTTACTTAATCATTTGTTAATACCAATTTTCTATTTATTTAAGAAAAAGATGGAGTAAAGCTATTTGTCTTATTTGAAAAACTAAATTTTTAGGTGAATTATAGTGGTAGATGGGTAGATGGGTGGACGGGTGGATGGGTTTTCCTTCTCCCGCCCGCCTGACTTCGGTGTCTTGCGACATAATGTTG
>CAZDTI010000216.1:0-12201 GCA_964508085.1 uncultured Saprospiraceae bacterium
TACGTTATCTTTTCACGAAACTCCGTTATAAAGATACTTTAACTCATTCTTTAGTGCTATATTATGTTGCAACGAATTTCAATTATCCTTCTCTATTCTCTTTGTCTAATCGTTTTTCACCAAAATACCAACGCTCAAAGCCCCGAAATAATTACGGCCGAAACCTCCACTACAACAACTGAAATTGTAGCAACGGAAGAGGTCTACTTCGATTTTGGCAAACACGATTTACGCCCAGAAGATGCAGCTCGCTTAGAAGCCATTCTTCAACAATTGGAAACCAATGAAGCCGTCATTTTAAAAATCACTGCACATACGGATGCCATTGGTACCGATGGGGCCAATCAGCTGCTTTCGCAAAGACGCGGAGAAGCCGTTCGTTCTTATTTGATTACCAAAGGAATTCCTGATTCTTTAATGCAGGTTGCTGTTTACGGAGAATCTGCACCTGTGGCCAGCAACTCCAACGATGATGGGCGACAACAAAATCGAAGAGCGACGGTAGAGGTCATTAGTCAGCAACAAATGATTTCTAAGCCAACCATCCCAATGACATATGTGGAAGGTACGGTGGTCGACAAAGAAACGGGCGAAGGGATTCCATCTACCATCATCATTCGTAGTAAGACTTTTCGGGATTCTCTGCAAACAGATGATAAGGGTTACTTCAAAAAAGAAGTGCCGTTGAATGCCGTTATTGGAGTTGACGTTTATGCGCCGGGCTATTTCTTTGAGACCCAGATGATGAAAGTGACGGGACTAAATTTGCCAACGCTGGAATTCAAACTACCCCCGGCCACCATGGGTGCTGTTGCAACCATCAAGGATTTATTTTTCCAAGGAAACAAAGCGGTACTACTGAGAAAGTCAGAGTCTACACTTCCAAAAGTATTGTTATTTATGCAGGTTAACAAAGGCATCAAAATAGAAATTGGTGGACATGTGAATTACCCTAACAATAAAACCGCAGCTTACAAAAGAGGAGCGGGTCCTTTTGAGCAGGATCTCTCAGACCGCAGAGCTAAGATGGTTTATGATTTTTTATTAGAGAATGATATTCCAGCAGAGCGGATGTCTTGGAAGGGCTACAGTAATACGCAGATGAAATTTCCGACAACGAGTTTGGAGCGGGAAATGGCGGAGAATCGACGGGTGGAGATTAAGGTGGTGGAGTAATTGGTTTTTCGAGGAGTGACGTATCGACTTGGTTTTTTGATTAAGAATTAAGAATTTAAAGATTATTCCTTCAAACGCAAATAGATATTTTTTTCACATCTGAGGGGATAATCCTTAATTCTTAATCCTACATCCTAAATTTTTAATCTCTAATCATTTTTAATCCACAAATAACATTCGTCCAACTCCGACATCTTTATCGGTTGCTAATTCATAATAATAGATTCCAGAACGGTTAAGCATAGCCTCATTGACGTTAAGTTTATGAAGTCCCTTGCTGTATGAACCGGTTATCTTTTTGACTATTTTACCAGAAGGATCATAAATCGTAAAGACAATATCTGATGCAGTTGGGAGACTAAATTGAATCTCTGTTTCCGCTTTAAAAGGGTTGGGTTGATTTTGATACAGTTTGAAAGAATAGTGCTCTGGATTTTTCTCCTCCTCGCTTTCATAAGAAATCGCAACATCCATCAATTCTAAATCCTCATTATACGCTTCTGCTTTTGTGTATCGCGAGTTAAGCTGTAGTGCATCAGCCAAACGAATGTTTTTATTCGCTTTAAATGTTAAGCGGAATAAGATCTCGTCATCCATTAAGCTCGTCGCTTCCTGACTATTCCAACTGGCAGTAATCGCTCCATCTTCCAATTTACTCAAGCCGAAATTAGCCATTGACAAATCACTCAAGCTTCCAGATTTTAAATCTTCAAATTCGATCATAGATGGATCAAAATCCAGTGTGAACTGAAATCCGAATATATCCTTAAACGTTTTTGCCTTCACATCAATAGTATAACTTTTCCCTCTTTCCAATAGCTGATCAACAACTCCAAATTCCAATAACCCGGAACTGCGGCTCTCTGCATCCATCAATAAGTCGGGATTAGCAGAACCGTTCACATCTCCTTTTTTTATTCCAATAAAATTGATGATTTCATCACCTGTTAAATCATTTATAGAATTTGTTGTCGGAACAATGGTCTCCCAAGGATTTGCAGGATTTGGAAAGACAAATTCCGAATCTACGAATACCCAAGAGGCAGGATTAACTGGAAACTCTGTAGTGATAAATAAAATTAATTTCCGAAGCTCAACTATATCAAGAGTTGTAATGGATCCATTTACATTTACATCAGCGGCAATTTGCTTGTAAGGCGAATCCAATAATTGCACTTGTAAGATGTGCTTACTAATCAATACAATATCGTAGGTAGAAACACCATTGAGTGGATTAGCAGTAGTATTCGGACTAACAGTATAATTAAAAGAAAGCGGTAAAAAATCAAAGTTGAAATCTCCACCGACCTCTGTTGTAATGCTATTAAAAGCCCCTGGTGCATTTGCTCCTAAGCTAACTTCTACATTGGCCACCCCTTCCATATCTTCGTTTGAAATGTTTCCTGAAATATTAGCCGTCGGTTGGTTACAAAGTCCATTGAGGTCTTCAACCATAATATTAATGGTCTTATAGCTCCAATTGCCAGAACAATCTCCTACCCAAAAATCAATCGAATGCATTCCAACATCACCACAGTGAAAATTAAGACTTGTCCCAGCGGGCGCTGTAGTTTGCCCTGCCCCCAAGGAAGGACTAACTACTCTAAATTCACAAATACTACTACATTCATCGGTAGAACCAATATCAAGATCTGCAGCTGAAACGACCGCAGAAGCACCTAGACCTCCTAGAAAATCTAGCGCTACGGTATGATCTCCCATACCTTCTAATAATGGAGGTGTATTATCTTCTACATTAAAAAGATAATCACAAGTAGATACATTTCCACAACCATCTTCTATGGTCCAATTAATCTTATGTGTCCCCATTCCAAAGGTTGTATTGCTTACTGAAGCAGTAGAACCACCGAGATCGATACTTCCGTTATTATCAAGGTCGATGGAATAGGAATAAGTCATATCTTCTGGGTTTGTACAATAATCTTCAACCTCTAATTCTAAAGAAGTCAAACCAGTACAGCCATTGCTAATGTTATTGTCATTATCTGTAAGCACAGAAAAATTTTGATCCACACAGGTCGTTCCTGCAATCATCGGTGGTGTATCATCTAAGACTGTAATTCGTTGTTCGTAACTCCAGATTCCAATAGGTGGATTCACGCTAACATTATATTGACAATCATCTATCACAACCCAGGTTCTAATAATTTCACTACAAGAACCATTTGCTGTTGGCACTATTAAATCATTGTAACCAACATCAAGTCCATCACAACCATCATTGCTAAGTATAGGTGCTCCAGTAATTGCTGGTAAAATACTGGAGTTCATATCACTACAGGTTACCGTATAATTACAAGGCCAAACGACACCGTCTGTGTCTGAGACATTATCATTACAATTGGTGTCGAGAATATAAAAAGGACTGTTATTTTCAACAAAGATATTTTGTACACAAACTTCCGTTAAACCATTGCCATCTACTGCTGTAAAGAATCTTTTGATGGAAGTATCTGTAATCCCACAATCGTTTAGTGCTCCTTCATCCCGGATATAAACAACAACACTACAATTGTCAAGCGCATTTTGATAATAGCCCACGAAGGTGGTATCATTATCAGCCGGACCAAAGCCATTTAAAGTTACATAATAAGCTGAAGGGAAAAGTGGGTTATTGTTTATACCGTTGATCGGAAAATCAATGGGTTCGTTATAAAAATCAGCACAAGAGTAAGTTACATCATCCGCACAAGTTATAACTGGTTTTAAATTATCAACCACTTCCACTTCTATCATACAGCTATTGGTATTTCCTTCCAAATCAGTTGCTAACAATTCGACAAGGTGAGTCATTCCTACGTCACAACAAGAGAAAGGAACTGCTGGATTATAAAGAGCTCCTTGATCTGCTTCATCAATTACACCATTAGGTAGCACATCCACTCCGGCTCCGTTTGTTGTCCAATCCGTATCAATACAGTTAAGAGGATTCATCCTTCGGACTGATAGACTCACTGGTCCGCAATCGTCATAACTACCATTATTAAAAAAGCTGGCTTCAGCTATTGATACAACATCTCCATTCCCAATCGCAAAAGTATAGGTACTCGCACAAACCATTACGGGAGGATTGTTGTCTGTTACCGTTACTGGAACAATACAACTTGCCTGGTTTCCACAAGAGTCCATAGCAGTGTAAGTCATTGTATGCACTCCAACGGGTAGGTCAAATGATCCCGTTGAACTCGTTACACTTATGCTGGCTATACCACTACATTCATCAAAAACAGCTGGGCCATTAACTCCTGGATCAAGCGTGACCTGACAATCTACACCATTTGTACTGAGGGTAATACCTACCGAACAATCTTCAATAACGGGAGGTATCGTGTCTAATACACGTATAATCTGTGTGTGATTGATCGGATTAGTTGAACTAAGTGGGAGGCACATACTCACTACACTCCAGGAACGATGTATTTCATAAGAATTGTTACAAACTTGATAAACAACGTCATTAACATTAGTAGCAAAAGAGCATTCTCCACCAAAAATTAATGGGTCGTCACCAAGACTTGGATAGCCCGTATTTGTAGGATCACTCAATGCTGGATCGTTAATTACATCTCCACAATACAATGCAATCGTATCTATATTATTCCAATCTTTTGGAAATACAACATCTTCCAAAGCAAAAGCCTCAATGGTGATCGTCTGAACACAAGTGGAAGAAAGATTAGATTCATTGGTTACCGTCCAGGTTCTTTCTATCATTCCTATTGGATCGTTACAAGAGCCCAAATCGGTATAAACATCTTCGTAAGAATAACTAACACCTAATTCACAACTCAATAACAAAGGACTCCCCATCATAGTCGTATCTGAAGACATATTACATTTTATGATTTCATCTGGTGGCGGAAGAATTTCAGGAACAACGTAACTTTCCACGTTGACATACCCCCAGCAAGTATTCCCAGTAATCGGATCTGTTACGGAAGCAATAAGTGTCTGGTCGACATGATCTAAGGTAATGCAAGGGCTGGTCGCGATTGGAGGACAGTTCGTATTCCCACAATCATATACGTTAATTTCGTAATTGTCATAGCAACGATAAGGGCCTCCTTCCAGTAACATATCGGCAGTGATACAAAGCCCACAAGAGGCATCCAATGAAACATTGATAGATCCATTACAGAACAGACCAACTGCTGGATTTGGATAATCATTTACTGTAATATTGAAAGCACAAGAATCAATGTTTCCTGATTGATCCCTAGCATAAACCGTTACCACAGCTTGTCCCACTTCAAAAAAGCTCCCGCTTTCAGGAAAGGACCAGAGGCTGTCAACTGAACAATTGTCAGTTGCACCAATTGAAAAAGCAATATGCTCTCCACATTCTCCTCCGCCCATAATTCTAGTAATGTCAGAAGGACAATCAACCAAAGGAGATTCTGTATCTTCGACTGTTACTAAAAAAGAGCAAGAAGAGGTATTTCCAACCGTATCTGTAAGGGTATAGCTAACGGTAGTTGTGCCAACTTCAAAAGTTTCAGAAGCAAGACTTCCTTCAACTACAGCACCTCCAACTGGTAGAGTGATTCCATCAGTTGTACTATAATCTACCGTCATCGTTCCGCCGCAACAGTTATCTCCAATTACAGGATGTTGCCAATTGAAAATAGCATCGCATTGTCCTGGAATATTTGTCAAAGTGGTGTCTAAATTATTGAACGGGGAGAATTGGTTTATCTCCAATATAAAATTATCAACGCTTCCAGTTTCTGTTCCAGTATTTGCAATTTCAAGAACCCAAACGCCTAGAGCTTTTTCACCAACAAAACTTTCCAAACTTGTCACGGCTTGGTAATTAATTCCCAGACCTAAGGGAGTTACACAAGGTGCATCTGAAACGGGAGGAACAGCTTCGTTGTCAAAACCTAGATCAAAATCACTGGTTCCTGCACATTGATTTTCCAGCAACGTAACTGTAGTGTTAGAAGGACTTGTAATCTGGAATCGCAAGTTGCCCATATTTGGATGGGTACCACTCAAATTAACAACATTCACATCACTTACTGTATAGTTTACAGGTATTGGAATTTCAATTCTAGTACAAGTACCACTCCCTTCTATGGTTACTGGTATAATTTCAGGACTATAGATCAAAGTATCAATAGAAGAACAAGAGGGCGCTTCGATATCTAACACTGTTACTTCAACAGTTGCACTTGCAGTAGCCGGTGGTTCTGATTGTAAAGAAGTGCTTGTTCCATTTCCAGAAACCATCGGAAGGCCTGGATTCAGCGTTCCCATATTTAATGGATGACAATCATTTGGGATGGACCAATCTGCAGAATCATCTGTATCACAAACCGAGGTTCTATGTGCATCACCACTATTTACTAAACCAGTAAAACTGGAGCAACCGGTAAATCCATTTGTTGCAACTTGATCAATGATATTATTTACAAAAGTAATGCTATAACAGGCTTCTGTATCCACTAAAAGAGCAGAGCTAAAAGAGTGAACATAAGTCTCTCCTGCATTTATTACGGTTCCAGCAGGTAGATCCAGTACTTCCATCCCTCCAGGCACATTTGCCATTCTCGAAATATTCAAGCAGCTGATATCTACATCAGCCGAACTGAAGTTGGTAATTTCTATTTGATTGACCGAAGTAGATTGTACCACTTCGGTAATTAACATAAGCGGTTGATCTTGAATGGTATAAGTAATGGTGGATGTTCCAATAGGAAACCTTGACCCGCTCGCATCATCCAAACCACAAGCAATATCATTTCCTGCAGGGTCTGTGATCGTATAGGTAACCACCGCATTATCTTGGCAATTGGCGAAAGTAGAATCTGGAGCAATTTGGTGAGCAATAGCCCCATTAAATCCTAAATCATTATTGATGGTTATAGAAGGAGGAGCTATTATAGCTGGGCCGGATGAATGATCGTTAACAATGATTTTACGAACACAGGTTTCAGTATTACCACAAGCATCTGTTGCTTCCCAAACTAGAGTGGTAGTCCCTACAGGAAAAGAACTTCCAGACGTTAAGCCAGTATTATCAATTTGTGCGATATTCACTGAACCGCAATTATCTGTAGCGATGGGCAAAGAAAAATTAGCAAAAGCTACACAACTTTCCGGTAGTGCCTCTACTACGATATTAGGAACATCACAATTGGAAAATACTGGTGGAGTTAAATCAACAATATTAAATCTTTGCTCCTCAGAAGCAGAATTTCCACAATCGTCAGCCGCAGTAAAAAGAACGATATAAGATCCTATATTGTCACAATCTGATTGGAAACTGTCGGTCGGATCAAAGTCATTGGTCCAGGTAATTGCATCACTACAAGCATCCTCTGCGGTTAGTCCACCATTATTATTTAACCAAGCTTGAAGTGCAATATCGCTATTCCCTCCAAAGTTATCACACTCGACTTCGGGATTTTCTCCCCCTGATAAAATCGGAGCGGCGGAGTCCTGAATAATAAAATCCGCTTGTGTAGTCGCAGAAAGATTACAAGTATCCATCGCTGTGAAAATATAACTTTGCGTAATCGTATTGCTACATTGATTTGTGGTGCTACTTAGGCTGTAGCTCCAAACAATAGAATCACAACCAATACTTTCTGCAGTTGCTCCACCATTATCAGCAAGCCAATCTGCCAATTCCATGGTATTTCCTGAACTATTACAATCCACTACTAAATCAGTAGCTGGATCAATAATCATAGGAGCGGCTAGGCTTGAATTGGTCTTACTGTTTTCCACAGATTCCAACGTTGAAGTGCTAGCAATTTCAGCTGAATTATAATTAACCGAAAAAAGTAAAACACTTAAAACAAATGGGCCGATAAAGCTAAACAGATAATTTTTTCCATTTATTAAATGGAAGGAGGGTTTGATATTTTTCATGAGACGAGTTTTAGTTCAGGATTTATTGTAATATGATTTTCCTATTGCAAGATCTTTCTCTAGACCATGCAGTAACCAGCTCTTCCATACCCTCTGGTATGAAAAAGAGATAATTTGATTTTAGAATAAAGTGTGAAAGTTGTGTGTTAAAAATCTCTAATATATAGTATTATATAGCTTCGCCCCGAAAGTGTTTAAACAAACGGATATAACTCTCAACAGACCAGTATTTTAAGTACTTAGCCTTTTGTAAATTCCTTATACGGTTCTTAGGAAAGATGAATTTTTAGTAAAAATCGGAAGGTTGTGGGATAAGCATTAATTGGTATTTTGGGATTTGTGTCTCCTATACCAAGAAAGCGACCATTAAAGGTAGAAATAATTTAGTGAATAATAAGCTTCGGATGAAAATTTATGGCAGATAATTTACATAATTCGTGGTTCGGAGCAAATCAGCGTATCAGCTCAGGCAGCTAGACAAGTCAACAGAGTTGTAAAGAGTCAAAAGTATTGTAAAGTTGCTAAAATTTCTTTTGTTGAATTTAATCTCTATACTCAATTTGATATTCCCTCACCTTCCATCTCCTCGGATCATCATTCGACTTAAAATACGTATAAATTATATTCCCCAATTCATCTTTGACATTAAAGGTGCTACTGGTTTGAAATAAAGTTCTTTCCTCATTAAATACATACTTTTCTGTAACTACTTCCACCTTATTTGGGTACGAGTAAACCAACTCCATTCGAAATTTATCAATAGGCCTAAGTTCTAACAGTGTCTTAATTCTCCCATTTACGTCATAGGAATAGAGCGTTTGACTATAAATACCTTGATCACCGTTAATGGCAGAAATCACTTGCCCTTCTTCATTAAAAATCTGAGTATACTCAAATCGTCTTTTCCCATTTTCAACCCTATACCTTTTCTTCATTCTTCCATCATAGTGATCTTCGAAGTAGGTTGTGTCAATATTTGTATAGTCAGGGGAATATGATTCATAAATTGCATAAGTACTGTTATCAAAATATTCTAAATCCGTTCTAATGTACGATTTTCTAAATAAGGTATCTCCCATTTTTGCCACCCACTTACCATCTTTGTAGTGATAGTCAAAAGCTTTTGATATTTTTCTTTGATGGTAGTATTCTTCTCTGAGAATATTTCCAAGACTGTCGTAAGTTATTTCGAATCGGCCTTCTTTTAATCCTTTTCTTTGCTTGGCTAATAGGAGGACAGAGTCTTGTGAACCCTCAATTCTGTAAGTTAAAACCCTTATCTTTTTTACTTTTTCTGTATTGAAGCGAACGCAATCTTCTTTTATCGTTGATTGGCTATGTAATCCGATGGAGACTGTCATGACAAGAAGTAAGATTATTGTTATTCTAATTTTCATTATTGCTGTTTTAAGTACTCCATTCAAATCTCAATCATCTCCCTCCTTTTTACCTCTCCCAAACATATCCCCCTCCAACATCGGCAACAATCGGCTATCTGCTAAAGCCGCCGTCCGATGTCCCGTCCCCTTCAAATAACCTTCATCCCTTGCAAAAGCCAAAAACGCTTCCGTTGATCGATGGCGGACCACCAACACGGAATCCCAAGCCTCTTCTTCGGGACCGATTAAAAAATTACCCGCACTACCAGAGAACAGGACTTCTCCACCTGATTTTGCTAAAAAAGGGGTTGTATGTTTCATATATAACTGATAGGCTGCTTTTCCAGAAATGGAATTAGGAGGAGCGAGTTCTGGGGAATCAGCATAATCTGCGGTTTCGCGAAAGCGGAGTAGATTGAGCATGACTATAGGGCCTTCTAGTTGGCGAAGAAAAAACTGTTTGCCTGCTTCTTCTGTGGGGTGGAGGTAGTTGTTTTTCATAATGCAAATTTAATCAATTCCTTCGTACTCCCCTCTCCCATTTTCATATAAAAAAGTTCTCCATCACAAACCCTTACTTTTTCCAATTGATAGAATGGGACAGGAATTAAATCTATGGTGCGTAGGCTTCCATCCTTGGTATTCAGTTGCTTTAACAAAGTTCCTTTTTCATTTTTCAACAATACGTACACCTTATTTCGAGTGTTATTGAAAACGATTTGTTTCAGCCAGTTTTTATCGGAGGGATAATTTATTTGTATTTCTTTTTTCCATGCTCCTTTTAGATAAACTTCTATCTTGCTTTCGAGGTGATTGAAAATTAAAAGCTCATCATTTTCTACAAAAAGGAAAACCGGGAAGTTCGATTTGTAAAAAACTTGAGCACGAAAATCTGTTTCCATTTGTAATCTTCTAATGCGTTTACTTTCTGCAGGTGTTATGTCTTTTTCGTTATTGTTAGAAGAAATCGCTCCTCTTCTAAGCAGTCCCAAATCTGATTTGTAATTCTCAATCTGTTCTGCATCCGCAATGGTTCTGACCGCCATCATGGTATGATCTTCTAGATTGTATTTCCGAATATCTCGACGCATTCCATTTACGGACTCGAGCAAATAGTAAATATCGCTGTTTACAATGGCTTTGCAAGGTTCAATAAAACGCTCAAAGGTATCTATAGCTATGGCTGTACCGAAGAAAAGTTGTTTGTTGTTCACTTCAATCGGTTGTGCCTTAGTGGCATTCGTCAAATAAACAAGATCATTACAACTTCTATAGCAAACATCAAATCGCTTCATTCCCTTTTTCAACGAAAGTGCATCCAAACGATTTCCATCAATGTCTAACAAGGAGATTACCTGATTTTTAAAACTTCCATGGTATTCCAATCTAAGAATATGGTTACCGATTATTTCGAAATCCTGTACGGAATACTTTTCAACAGTAGAGAGTTTTATTTCCTTCCGCTCGGAGGAAACGACAATTTCATCAAGTTCAGACGTAGTTGGTAAGAGGTATATGGTAAGTAGTTGGTCCGTCAAGCGTTCGACCTTAATTATTTCGGTTTTGTATCCAACGTGGGAGCAAGTAAGACTTAGTGGAAACTGGGGACTAATTACCTCAAACTTCCCTTTATCATCTGTAGAAACGCCTTTTGTCAAATTACCCAATCGAATGTTCACAGATTTAATGGGTTGGTTAGTCACCGCATCCAAAATCTGACCTGAAAGCGTTGTATTTTGCGCGAATAAAAGATTTCCGGAGAGGAAAAACAAACAAAAGAGATGGATTTTTTGAATTATTTTTGGGTCAAACATTTTCATACTGAATTTAGTTAAAAAGCAGAACGGGCAGCTCCACAAGTTTACCAATTCACCATCTATGAATTTTGAATTCGATCCAAGTCTTTCTTAAACTTTTCTGTCAATTCATTTACGAATCCATCCATTCTTTCCTGCTCACTAGCATCGATTCCACCACTTACTGCAGCCACCTCATCCATCAATTCAATCATAAAGGCGTATTCTTTCTCAGGACCATGATCCTCGCAATAAGAGATTACCCGATCATAGAGCATATCTAAGTCTCGTTCTTTTTTGACTTCATAATTAAAGGACCATTGGATGTCAGCTCCCCAGGGGTGATCGACTAATCTGGAGGTGATCACGGCTAATTCGGAGGCTTGAATTTCTCCATCTGCCATAGCGACTACGTAGAGTAATTCACCAAATGATTCGTATAATTTTTCTGTATTTTTCATAGGGTTGTAAGATAGGAAAAAGTAACAATAATCGAAATGATTCTTTGAATCTACTTTGATATGACAAACCTAATTCCTTATCGAGGAGGTAGATTTCTCGACTCCTAACGTCACTCGAAATTGAAATAGTTCATCCCCGTTATCCTTCGACTCGCGGTGCTCGCTCAGGAAGACAGGGATATGTGACAAAATCTTTCTTGAGATATCAATTCTGACTCAACTTATAAAATTCAACCAACCTCCTCTCTCCAACGTCGTTTCTCTATTTTCCGAACATTGGTCTTGTCCTTCAATTTCTTCAAATACTTTAGTAGCAACTTCAATTCATTATCTTCTAAATCTCCACCATACTCCTTTGGGTAAATTGCGTTCCCATAATTGTCCTGACATTTATGAGGCGTGTCATCAACGATCAACATTCGATCTAAGCTGTAGCCTTTTCGCTTCAACTTCTTTAATGACTTTACATAGTGATAATGATTAGAATAG
>CAZDTI010000216.1:12301-14651 GCA_964508085.1 uncultured Saprospiraceae bacterium
CAATTCTGTTTCAGAGGCATGAATTAGCGTTTCATCTATATCTAAAATTAGTAGCGTTATATCTTTATTCTTGTGAATCAATTGGACTTTATTCTGTCAGTAATGCTGATTTCTAACGATACAAATTCGGAAAGAATATAGTTCAATAACACCAGATAGAAAACCAAGAAAACACCTCTAACGTCCATTCATAAAAAGGGCTTTCTAAACTCTTGCTCTACACTAAATTCAACTCACGAAGTTAAGAAAACCAACAACAAAACAAACCACACACAGCTACCACGTCTGGAAATTTTCAATTTTTAATTATCAATTTTCAATTTCTACGTCTGCATCACCCCCACATTAAAATCCTCAATCGGTGCATTATTCGCAGCCTCAATCCCCATAGAAATAACCTGTCGAGTTTCCAAGGGATCTATAATTGCGTCCACCCAAAGTCTAGCCGCAGCATAATATGGTGTCGTTTGTTCATCGTAGCGATCCTTGATTTTTTTGTACAATTCGTCTTCTGATTTTTGATCGAATTCCTCGCCTTTTCGTTTAGCAGAAGCGACCTCAATCTGGGTAAGGACTTTGGCAGCCTGAGCGCCGCCCATCACTGCGATTTTAGCGGTAGGCCAAGCCACAATTAAACGAGGATCGTAAGCCTTTCCGCACATCGCATAATTACCTGCGCCATAGGAATTCCCCATGACGATACTGAATTTTGGAACCGTAGAATTTGAAACAGCATTCACCATCTTCGCTCCGTCTTTTATAATGCCTCCATGCTCCGAACGGGTTCCAACCATGAAGCCTGTTACATCATGTAGGAATACCAGTGGGATTTTCTTTTGGTTGCAATTCATGATAAAACGAGCCGCCTTATCTGCTGAATCAGAATAGATTACGCCACCAAACTGCATCTCTCCTTTTTTGCTTTTCACCACATTACGGTTATTGGCAACAATACCTACCGCCCATCCATCTATCCGTGCGTAGGCGCAAATAATGGTTTGACCATAACCTTTTTTATACTCTGTTAATTTGGATTCATCCACCAGACGATGGATAATTTCGTAGCTGTCATATGGCTTACTCGCTACATCAGGGAAAAAACCTAACAATTCTTTTGCTTCTTTTTTCGGCAATTTCGCTTCCTTCCGGTCAAAACCTGCGTTTTTGAATTGTCCCATTTTGTCAACCAATTCTTTTATGGTATCAAGACAGGTTTTATCATCGGGCATTTTGTAATCAGTGACGCCTGAAATTTCAGATTGTGTAGTGGCTCCACCCAAAGTTTCTTTGTCTACATCTTCTCCGATTGCTGCTTTAACTAAATAAGGTCCAGCTAAAAATATCGAACCAGTTCCTTCCACAATCAGCGCCTCATCGGACATAATTGGTAGATAAGCTCCACCTGCTACACAACTTCCCATTATCGCCGCAATCTGAGGAATTCCTCTGCTAGAGATAATCGCATTATTTCTAAACATCCGACCGAAGTGTTCCTTGTCTGGAAAGATTTCATCTTGCATCGGCAGAAAAACTCCTGCGGAATCTACCAGGTAAATCAAAGGTAGTCGGTTTTCCATCGCTATTTCCTGAGCACGTAGATTTTTCTTTCCCGTTATTGGAAACCAGGCTCCTGCTTTCACGGTAGCGTCATTGGCAACAATCATACATTGTCGACCTGCGACATAACCGATCCCCGTGATCACACCACCTGCCGGACAACCCCCATATTCTTTATACATTTCATAACCTGCAAAAGCGCCAATTTCTAAAAAGGAAGAACCTTCATCTATCAAATAATCCACACGCTCTCTAGCGGTTAGCTTTCCTTTTTCATGTTGCTTATCTATTCGCTTTTGCCCGCCACCTAACTTAATTTTTTCTAAATTTTGGTTCATTCTGAAGATGAGCAGTTTCATTGCATCTTCATTTATGTTCTTGTCTAATTCTTGTTTCTTGGACATCTCTATAGTTTATTCTTTTCTTGACAACCTTGCCAAAGTCGGTTTAAAATGGTTTAATTTTTAATAGCCGCTAAATTACAAATTAAAATAGGAATAACCGATGGCAGTCAGTTATTCCTATTTTTGAAAGAATTCGCTAATCTATGGCTTTCATTACGAGCAACAAAAAATCCTTTTTACTGCTGTCATCCTGACGTCCGTTGTCATTCCGAGCGAGGGAGGCACGACCGAGTCGAGGAATTACTTCGGAAAAGCATAATACCACACATCCGGATACCCTTCATAAATACCTTCCAGCATTATTTTCCCCTCAGCGTCCTTCAATTCGTCCAATGCATCCTCAACAGAATTGATGTTTCGGTCATTCACTTTGGTAATAATGAATCCGG
>CAZDTI010000217.1:0-6462 GCA_964508085.1 uncultured Saprospiraceae bacterium
GGATATGCCGTTAGGAAAGAAAATATGAAAATGGTTTATTCCGGTTATAAGCAAGATTTTTTATTATTTGATTTGGAAAAAGATCCTTACGAACAAAATAATCTGGCTCAAGTATTTCCAAAAAAATTGGAAGCATTAAAAAAGGAATATGCAATATGGAATGAAGGATTGGTTCCTGCCTTATGGCAAGATCCACATGCGGAGAATGTTTTAAAAGAAGAATCAAAACGCAAAGAACTAATCAATAAAGCTGCTAGCGGCTATTATAAAAAAGAACAAAAATTAAAGTAACCTATTAGAGTTTATGACTAGAGATTTTGTATGGAGCCTGACTGGCGCCAGACAGGCCCAAATGATCTTTTTAATCCAACTCTCGTCACGTCCTCACCTTAATAGCTAAGGCTATTAGGTTCCGGGCGTTCCTCGGTTGACCTAAAAACCTCTATTTGGTTCCTATACAAAATCTCCAGACATAAACTCTATTTAATTATCAAAAAATTATGAAAAATTTCAACACCCTATTCGCGCTACTTGTTCACGCAACACTGACATTGTTATTTTATAACAATGCAATTGCACAAAACATCTTTGTAGCAGATGTAAATATTAATACGGAACGTTCGATGGAAGGAGTATCGGAATTTGACCGGGATGTTTTCATCAATTTGCATTCTTCACATACTGTAAATGATTGGGAAACTGAAGAGCTTTCAGAAGTAGTCAATGACTTAAATATTACTTTCGGCAGATCAGTAGGAGGCGTCACCTGGCAAATGAATCGAATTGATGAAAATCCAAATCAGCCTGGTTTTTTTGATCTGAATCATATGCAAACATTGGGGCAACAAAGTCGAAACTTTTACAACAATCAAAGTTCAACCCATCAATTTGAACCAAGTTCGTTTGTAATGACTTCACATATATCCCCGCTTTATCCAAATGGAACAGCTACTGATAAAGGATGGGCGCCCGCCAATTATCAAGCGGTTGGCCAATTCTATGGACACCTTATAAAGGATTATTATGGAGGGAATGGACAACCTCGTCCAACCCATGTAGAAGTCATTAATGAACCCTTTGTTCATTCCAATGATTTAAATACTACGAATGCAAATATTTCGGAGTTTCATAATGTCGTTGCCGACAGTATTCGATTTCATAATCCAGCTGTTCAAGTGGGAGGTTTTGCAGCAGCTTGGCCTGAATTTGAACGCAATGATTTTAGCCATTGGGATGATACCTGGCGAACTTTTATTGACATTGCTGGAGACAAAATGGACTTCTTTTCCTTCCACATTTATGACACCCCTCATGAGGGGGCAGAAGCCAAACGAAAGGGATCTAATGCAGAGGCCATTTTTGATATGATTGAGCAATATAGTATGCTCCAACTTGGAGAAGTAAAACCGATGATGGTTACCGAGTACGGCGCTTGTTGTGCGGATTGGGATGGCCCTTATTATCCAGAGCGAGACTGGCTCAACCTCAAATCAGTATCCTCTTTAACCCTTAGTATGATGGATCGTCCACATAAGATATTGAAGGCCATTCCATTTATTGTGGATAAAGCAGTATGGTATTCCAACAGTAATGGATTCCCCTACCCTCATGTTCTTTTACAAAGTACCAATGGTGGGTCTGATTGGGAGTACACTCATTTGGTAAAGTATTATGAACTTTGGAAAAATGTAGAAGGCAAAAGAATCGATTCTTGGTCACATGATCCTGATTTGCAGATTGACGGATACATTAAAGAAAACAAGGCTTACATAATTTTGAATAATTTAGAGCATGGAGATCGGTCGGTAGAATTAAACTTATTTGAAAACGAAGGGAATGTGTTACAAGATATTGTAATCAAACACCTGTACGATGACAATAAAATTCCCCAATTAGACGAGGTCACTTCAACCACTCTTCCATCTTCTTTGGTTATTGGAAAAGAAGGTACCATGGTATTGGAATATACTTTCACCGATCCAATTGCACTGACCAATACCCAAAATGAATCTAAGTATTATTCTGATGTATATTTACAAGAAATCCTTCCCAACAGCCCTAAGACCTTCAACATTAATGGAGTAACTACTGGCGAGTTTGGAGAAGCAACTTTAAGAGTAGGTATAGGTAGAGAACATGGTAAATCACTTCAACCTACGATTACCTTAAACGGGACAACTCTTAGTGTACCATCGGACTGGAAAGGATATAACCAAAGCACTAGAAACGACTTTTTTGGAGTTCTGGAGATTCCATTTGACTACAGTCTTTTACAAGATAACAATATTGTTACAGTAGCATTTGATGACAATGGAGGTCACATCAGTACCGTGACTATGCAGGTGAAAAACTTCACTTATGATCCTATTCGAACAATGGTTTCAATAGAAAATCCATTACCGGAATGGGCGGAAGATTTGATCCTTTTCCCAAATCCTGCTAGCTATGAAGTTCAATTTAAAGGACTCAAGACTACAGAAGAGGTTAACTATTCTATTTTTAATTTGGCTGGTCAAGAAGTATTAAATGGTATTTTGCCAACGCAGGATGCTGTGGTTAATATTGAAAAATTGCCTCAGGGGTTGTATCAAATTCAGCTTCGTGCGGAAGGTGGATTTGTTGTAAAGAAACTTATTCGGATGTAGAGGGGCGAGGGGTAAAAGATGTGTTTTTGAGATTCCAATTTAATTTATTGTAGCCCTTGATACGCATTTTTTTTACACCTAATCTGATGGAGCCAGTACTGTAATAATTTACCCCGAGGACAATTCACCCGACGACTTTTAAGGTCGCCGGATGAAGTCCACCAAGAAATAATTCGTCGGGCGACTTCGAAGTCGTCCGGCGAATTTATTTCGTATGAAAAAGATGTTTCTCCAGTCTTGCCAAAAGCTTGTGCCGACCTTGTGGAGGTAATCGCAAGACTGGAAATGAGAGGACACTTCCAAACAGCAGTAGAGACTCGCACCTAACACCTCGAACCTAACAAACACTTAGCACCAAATCGATGAAATAGAATAAAAATGAAACAATACATCTACATTCTCCTACTTTGTTTTACATCGACCACATTCAGCTGCGTCGATCCCGTCGAGCCTCAGTTTGATTTTAAAGATGGTTTAATTTTTATTGATGCTTTTGCCTTAAGTGAAAAAGGTACCTCATTTGTCAACATTCAAAAATCGGAGATTGACAATGACCGATTTCTATTAAGATCTATTAGCGATGCAATTGTGTTTTTTGAAAATATAGAAACGGGTAATCGCATTGAACTTAGTGAAACGACATCAGGAAACTACATTCCGCCTGCTGATTTTCTTGTAGCAGAAGACGAGTCTTGGTTGCTAAGCATACAACTGTCCGATGGTACTAAAATAGAATCGTCCGTTGAAACCGTTCGGGGCGCTATACCTATTGACCAAATAAATGCCAGCTATTCACCTGAAGTAGAATTTGATCAACAATTAGATAGATTCATCCCCGGGCATAAAATTTTCATAGACTGGACTGACCCGACAGAGGAGGAAAATTATTACCTCTGGCTATCCAAATCATTCGAAACGCTTCATGTTTGCCACACCTGTGAAAGAAGTAGATGGAGAGATGGTATTTGCGATTCTTCTCTTCCTGCACCTCCTTATTACAGCTATCTCTGTGATACCACCTGCTGGCAAGTCCGACCGAGTACCGCTATTCAAATTCAAGATGACAGAGTGACGAATGGGGCAACAACCACCAACAAAGAAATTACGATTCTCCCTTTTTATCGTAGAGAAGATATTTTAGTGCAAATCCAACAAGTCGCGTTGACGAAATCAGCCTTTAATTATTTTAAACTAATTGCTGATATTTCTAATGAAAGTGGCGGACTCAATGCTCCACCACCAGCTGGCCTGCTGGGAAATCTTTTTGACCCTAACGATCCGGAGGCTTCTATTCTTGGGCAATTTACAGCGGCCTCCGTCGCAACCAAAAGTCTTTATATCGATCGTTCTGGAATAGTGGAATCTCCGCTAAACCCTGACCCGAGTATTCGTTTAGAAGGTTGTGATTATTGCCCTAATTATTGTCCATGTGAAGAGAGTCCTTTCAGAACATCTACTAAACCCGAAGGTTGGCTATGACAAAAAGAATTATCTTTTCTATGCTTTGGGTATTTTTTATGACAAATACCATTCTGGCTCAAACAGCTTCTTTAACCATCCAGATCGAAGATCAAAAGGGGCAGGCTATTGAATTTGCAAATGCTTTTCTTACGCCCTGTGCATGTGGAGGCACTTCCAACGCTCAAGGAATTATAACAATTGATTTACAAAAAGGGAATCATCAATTGATCGTTTCTTCTATTAACTTTCAATCTGACACTACTTCTTTCTTTTTTGAAAATGAAAAAAGCATTACGATTACACTATCGGAACAGAATTATCAAATAGAAGATATTGTTGTTAGCGGGCAAAACAATCGGCAAAATTTGGAGCGAACCACTATGGGTGTCCTACAGTTGTCCGCCCAAAAAATCAAAACGCTGCCGACCAGTATGGGGGAAACGGATGTCTTAAAAAGCCTTACTTTACTACCCGGTGTCAGCTCAGCGGGGGAAGCGAGTAACGGACTTTCCATCAGAGGAGGATCATTGGATCAAAATTTAGTTCTGTTGGATTATGCTCCGATTTTTAATCCCACTCATTTATTTGGATTGTTTTCTGTGTTTACCCCTGAAGCCTTTGGCGAAGTGAATATTTATAAAGCGAATATGCCCGCAAAGTTTGGTGGACGTATTGCTTCTGTCATTGACATTAAAAATAAAACACCCAATGCCGAGTCTTTTACACTGACTGGTGGCATTGGTTTGGTTTCCAGCAAATTAGGTATTGAAACCCCGATCATCAAGGATAAACTAGATGTCCTTTTTATGTCCCGAGCAGGATTCAATGATTTTATTTTTCCGCTAATTGAGCGATTAAAAAACACTAAAGCCAACTTTTGGGATAGTACTTTAAAAGTACGATTTCGACCGAATCAAAAAAATCAAATTGACTTTACCGGCTTTGCAAGCCAAGATTTTTATCAACTCAATATTGCTTCAAAAATTAATAGTATTGCTGCAGAAAGTAATCAATACAAATATGGTACGTTGAACGGCACCCTGAACTGGTTACATTTTTTCAATGCGGAAACACTGCTTCGCACCACTTTGGTCAGTAGTGATTATCAACCCAAAATATTATTCCCTCAATTGGATACAGACAATGTTATTGAATACAATTCGCGAATCAATAATAAGATGTTACAATTAGAATTTTCAAAAACTTTTTCCCCGAAATGGGACTTAGCCCTTGGATCGGAATTCAATTTTATTCAACTTTCTCCAGGCACTTTAGATCCAGGTGGATTAGAAGAAATAGAGGAATTTGCATTAGCGAAGGAAAAAAGTATTGAGACGGCTGCTTTTGCACAGGTTGATTTTTCCCCTTCAAAAAAAATCGCTTTTTCCGTAGGACTTCGGTACAGTCATTTTTTATTACTAGGGCCTTTTGATGAGGCGATCTATTCCGATGAAGAACGAAACGAACTCCTGGATTTTCAATCTTTTGGAGATGGCGAAATTGTTAAAACCTATGGAGGCTTGGAACCCCGATTAGGTCTTCGATGGAAGCTTTCTTCGCAGGGGGCGCTAAAAGCAAGTTATGCCTTGACTCGTCAATACCTTCAAAACATTTACAACAGTACCACTCCTGTTCCCACTTCCAGATGGAAAACTTCGGACTTGTATATACAACCACAAGTTGGGCAAACCTATAGTCTTGGCTTTTTTCAAAATTTAAAAAACAATACGATTACAACAAGTATTGAAGCTTATTTCCGAACGATTGAAAATGTATTAGATTACAAACCCGGTTCAAATTTTTTCCTGCAACAGTTTATAGAGAGCGATGTCTTACAAGGGCAGGCACAGAACTATGGTCTCGAAATGAATTTTGAAAAAAGAGAAGGAAAATGGAATGGTTGGGCAAATTACACCTGGTCCAGAAGTATTCGAAAATTCGAAGCACAACAGTTGCGAAATCGCATCAATAATAATCAATGGTTTGCCTCGGACTTTGATCGACCACATGTATTTAATGGAACCCTAAATTGGGAGGCCAATGAATACAATACCTTTAGTTTTACTTTCACCTACCAAACCGGAAGACCCTATACGATTGCTAACGCGGTAGTGACGGTTAATGAAATTGAGGTTCCTGTCTTTTTGGAAAGAAACAATTCCAGATTACCGGACTTTCATCGATTGGATTTTTCCTGGCGTATTCACAATATAACTACTAAAAAAGATAAACGTTGGAAAGGAGATTGGACCTTTACCGTCTATAATTTATACGGTAGAAAAAATGCATTCAATCGCTATTACGGAGATTTAGCAGATGGTCAGTATGGGCTGATCTTTGGAAACAATCCACTGGG
>CAZDTI010000217.1:6562-14550 GCA_964508085.1 uncultured Saprospiraceae bacterium
ACGGAGATTTAGCAGATGGTCAGTATGGGCTGATCTTTGGAAACAATCCACTGGGGTCTTATCAATTGTCTATTTTCAGTACACCAGTTGTATCCTTGAGTTATAGTTTTAAATTCCAGTAGATCCACTGTTAAATGCAGGGATTGGGTGTCAGGCTACAGGCCTGAGATTCCCCGGTTTTTCAAGGCGTACCAAGCGCGGAATCTCAGGCCTGTAGCCTGACGAACGCACCTTGCCTTAGCCATGGGCGATGCCCATGGTTATGGAATCTGAGGCCTACAGCCTCTTTACTGGGGTTGATAAACTGACTGTTTTGCGCTATCTGGCAACATGCCCCAAGAAATAAACTTGGTACATCTTTACCCCAGTAGATTGTACACCCTACCCCACCCCCGAATTTGAAGGAACCAACAACTAAAAACAAACAACCACTTATGAATAGATTTTTCCTGTTTTTCCCGATTTTCCTATTTCTATTTTTGAATAGTTGCCAAAACCCATCGGATGAACCTAAGGTGGAAAGTGATCCAACAAATGGTTTCCCTTTCCATCTTCCCAAAGAAAAACCGAATCGAAAAATGAGTGCAGCCATGGAACGCAATTATGATGCGTACCTCGCTCCTCGACCGGAAGATAATGAACTGTATACGCAATTCAGATACACCGAACTCAAAGGATTTGATTATAACGATCATGACGGAACCATCTCCCGAAGAGACCCTTCAAAAATCATTTTTGCTAACGGGAAATACTACGTTTGGTACACGCACCGGGAAACCCCTACTCCACCACAAGGCGCTGATAAATCCAGCGAAACGATTCCTTCTACGGATTGGGATCTCGCAGAAATTTGGTATGCGACGAGTGAAGATGGTTTTACCTGGGAAGAACAAGGAGTAGCCATTCCTCGTCCGCCCAAACCCAATGTTGGCTGGCGGTCGGTTTCTACTACTGATATTTTAATTTGGAAAGGAAAATACTATCTCTACTATCAAGGGTTCCTGGAAGCTAGTGGAAAACGTGGAGACGATTGTCCAGTGACGGTTTCTTATGCAGATTCCCCTGATGGCCCCTGGACGGCGCACCATAAAATCGTAATTCCGAATGGCAAAGCAGGAGAATGGGATCAGTATTCTATCCATGACCCACACCCTTTAGTTTATAAGGATAAAATTTACTTGTATTACAAATCTGATTTTGATGGAGATCCTCGTCTGGTAAGAATGAATGGCTTGGCAATCGCCAATGACCCTTTAGGTCCTTTTGAAAAACATCCACTCAATCCTGTTTTAAATTCTGGACATGAGACCACCCTTTTTCCATTTAAAGAAGGAATTGCTGCTATGGCCATCAAAGACGGTAATGAACATTTCACGATTCAATACGCAAAGGATGGGGTGAATTTTAAAGTGGCCGCTATTGTGGAACTAATGCCAACAGCGGGAGGCCCTTTTGTTCCAGATGCTTTTACAAATACCAGCCATGGAAGGGGAATCACCTGGGGGCTTTCTCATATCATTAATGCCACTACCTGGGATAAAGCACACTCTATTTTGATGCGATTTGATTGTGATTTGAGTCTGGATATAGATGATCAAGAAATGAAAAGACATAGTTATTATTACAAACCGGATTTTTATTATAAACATGGGCTGAGCAAAAAACAGAGAGCGAGGATTGAGGAGGCGAATAAGGTAGTAGGTAGTAGGTAGTAGGTAGTAGGTAGTAGGTAAATCTATAAAACTTTGTTTGTCAATAAATTGAGATTTGCTAAGGGGCCTTTCGCAGGTCTGGAATTTGGGAAGCCAAGAAAAATACCAGTGGGTAAATTTTGAGCGCTTCCTTCCTTTAGCAGTTCTGCTCGTAGGTCTCCGAAAGTACCGTTCAGTATTCGGCAGGTTAAGAGGCCTAGGTAAGATCATCGAGTCCTCGGGCAGGCTTGTAGCAGAATAGGATCGGTGAGCTATCTTTGCGCACCCTAAGGGGCAGGGTGTACAATCTACCTCTATGATCCCCGCACTAACTAGGAAACCTACTTAATCTAGCGAACTGATAAATAGGTCTAAAATCCAAACCTTTGCCTTGCAATAGATCAGTAAGTGATAAGTATTTTCTATAAAGCGGCTGACATTTAACCACATTTGATTCATCACCCTTATTATAAAACACATTTGTGGTAACCTGCTATTCATTTTTTAAACAACTTACGTCTACAAAAGCAACAAAAAATATAACCAAGATTCACTATCATGAAAAGCTTATTCTATTTAATAGTTTTGACCTTTATCTTCGTAAATTGTGGGTCTACAAAAACAGGAACTACTTCGACGAGTAGTGAACAAACCACTTTATTCTCACTAACAGATATGTTACGCTCAAAAGCAGGCGTATCGGTGCAAGGCAATGGCAAAGGGGCGAAAGTCAGAATTAGAACTGGAGGAAATTCACTCATAGGAAGTTCTGAACCTTTATTTATAATAGAAGGTCAACCCATTAATGGCGGATTGGCATCAGCCATAGACATGGTCAATGTGCTGGACATCAAGCGAATCAATGTTTTGAAATCCGCGACAGACCTTGCTTCTTATGGTGTCAGAGGAGCAAATGGCGTTATTGAAATTGTATTAAAATAGTAACCTATTCATAAAGTATATTAAACATTAATCATGAATTCTAAATTTATTTTTTCCTTATTTTTTCTTTTAAATCTGAATTTGGCTTTTGCCCAAACGACCTACTATGTTTCCAAGAGTGGAGATGATGCGAATACTGGAATAGAGGAATCGAGTGCTTTTCTTACGGTTCAAAAAGCGGCAGATTTGGCAATGGCAGGAGACATCGTTATTGTTTCTGAAGGGACTTATCGAGAAAAAGTTTGGCCAGCTAATTCAGGTACAGCAAGTGCTCCGATCACATTTAAGGCTAAAGAGGGAGACGAGGTCACCATATCAGGAATGGAGGAAGTCAATGGTTGGACACAGGATCAAGGGAATATTTTTAAAAAACAAGTTCCCTTTAATTTAGGGGTTGATAATATGGTGATGTATGGAGATAGATTGTGTGATTTAGCTCGGCATCCAAACAATACAGACGGAAATCCATTTACACTCAATGCATTAGATAATACTGGTGGAAGCCTAAGTAATCTAACCGGAAATTTTCCAAACTTTGATTGGAGTGATGGCGGTGTGTTATGGTTTTTAGGTAACAGTCGTTGGACTTCATGGAGAGAAAATATTACGAGTTCATCAGATGGAGAAGTTACGTTTATTGGTCCGGGTGGCTGGGAAGGAGAAAACCACGATCCTGACGATGGTGGAAAATTTTTCCTCATGGGGATTGAAGAAGCCATGGATTATCAATATGAATTTTTTTATAAAACAGGTATCCAAACCCTTTTTCTTTATACACCCGATGGGGTAGCTCCTGCTGATGGAACGGTACAAATGAAAAAACGAACCAAAGGTTTTGAATTAGCAGGTAGGAGTTATATCGTAGTAGATGGGCTTGATCACTATGGCTGCTTTATCAATACGAGTAGCACCTCAACGGGCAACCTTATCACCAACTTAAATGTATTTTGGGGAAATCACTCTTGGGGAGTAGATGCTGCTGCCATCGTCGATCAACAAAGCATCTTATTGAATGGCACCAACAATCGTGTAGAAAGATGTGAGGTGGCCTGGGGAGCAGGTTCTGGAATTTGGATCAAAGGAGATGGCAATGAAGTCATTGATTGTATTATACATGATTTCAATTATGTGGCAAGTTATGCAGCCCCCATAACGATGCGATCCGGGACAAATTCAAAGGTTTTACAGAACACCCTTTTTAATGGTGGAAGAGATATCATTCAATCTGTAAATACCAATTCAGAAATAGCTTACAATGATCTATATCGGAGCAATTTAATTAATGATGATTGTGGACCTTTCTATACTTGTTGTGGTGAGTTTTATACAGAGTTACATCATAATTTCTTCCATGATTCTGATTCTCCTGGTGAAGATAAATACAAAGCGACCGGAATCTACCTTGATAATTCCGCTAAATATTATGAAGTACATCATAATGTGATTTACAACATGGAATGGACGGGTATACAGATGAATTGGGATAATTGGCATTATGACATCTACAATAATACCATCTGGAATGTAAGTGAAGCTATGGGAAGGTGGGAAAATGGATTCACCATGATAGATTTAAATGTTTTCAATAATCTTTCTAATGACGAGACTTGGATAGGAACAGATATTACAAATAATCTGAAATTAGATGACTCCCCTTTTGTTGATTTCGATAATGACAATTTTCAATTACAAAGTGGAAGCCAAGCGATAGATTATGGGACAACAATGTCTGGAATCACGATTGATTTTAATGGCTCAGCTCCTGATGCTGGCGCTTTTGAAGATGGAAGTGATCCATGGATGCCTGGAGCAACTTGGATACAAGACTCTACCGTTGGTTTAAATGATTTAGAAGTTTCTCAAACTCCCTTGGATATTTTCCCAAATCCAAGTTCTGATTTCATCCAAATTAGAATGGACGATACCGATGCCCACGAATTGCATATTTTTGATATAAATGGGAAAGAAGTGATGTATCAAGATTCCGTTTTTGCTAATGAAGAAATCAAACTTAATGCTATCAAAACAGGAGTCTATTTTGTTTATTTAAGAAAAGACAAGGAAGTTAGAATTGGAAAGATCATGGTTTTGAACTAGTAGCATATGGTAAAGAAGATTCTTCTGCTTATCATTGTTGTCTACTGCAATACCCTATTTGCACAAAGAGAATTTGCTCCAGCGGGTGCCGAATGGTGTTACCGTTTTGTAAATCCCGCTGGAGAAGTAGAATCTTATTATGGCTTAACCTATGTAAAAGACACCCTCGTCCCTCCTTGGAATGCAAAGTTATTAAGAGGTAAAAGCACTGCTGTAAATGGAGCCATTGCCCCTACTACCTTCAGTGAAAATCTTTTATATTTTGAACGCAACGATTCCATTTACTTTATTTATGGTACGGAATCACCAGAGTTTTCTTTATTCAACAAACGCTACGAAGTCGGCGATACCATACTCAGTTACATCTTTGATGCCTACTTTGTGGTGCAAGAGGTAGACGCTACTTCTCTGAACCAACATGGGATACAAATCGCTATTGCTCAATCTGAATTTCTTCCGGAGTTGGATTTAAAAATATATGATTATATCGGCCCCAACTTCGGATTCTCACAAGGATGGTGGACAACTCCGCTCGGCGATAACGAACTGGAACTAATTGCCTATCGAGACAATACCATTGGGTCTATAAAAATCAAAGACGAAGGCTGCTTTGGATTTATAGATGCAGAGCCACCCGTCACTGCTACTACTCCAGATACTTGCACCATTGAAATTTTCCCAAATCCCATCAGTAGTATTTTAAAAATACACTTGCCCTGTAACAATGTAAAAACAAGAACTTTCGACCTCACTATTTACGATGCCCGTGGAAAGCTATTGACGCTTAAAGAAATTATCTTTGAAGAGAGATATGAATTATCGGTAAGCTCCTTAAGTGCCGGGCAGTACTTTGGGTCATTGCAAAACGAACAGGCGTTTTATGATTTTAAGTTTACAAAAATTAATTAGAACCGTATAGTGGGTGGATGGGTTGCCCTCTGAGGTAAAGAACTGCGAAAGAAGGAAAACCCATCTACCTATCACCCATCTACCCATCCACCTTAATACAACCAACTATCTTCGAGATATGGAACCATATCATTATTCAACAATTATGAAAATATTTACTACTCGATGAAAAAAGTACCCAAACTAACGACCAGTATTATTTTAGTGGTTTTCCTTTCCATTGCTTGTAATCCAAAAAATCAGAACACGATTTCCAAAAATCTTGTTTTTCAAAAATGGAATACCATCACACTTGACTTTCAGGGCCCTACTCTATCTGAAACCGCTGAGGATAATCCATTTCTCCATTACAGGTTAGAGGTTGTTTTTTCTCATAAAAATAAAAGTGTTCAAGTTCCGGGATATTTCGCGGCTGACGGAAATGCGGCGGAAACCAGTGCCACCCAAGGAAGCACCTGGCGGGTAAAATTCAATCCTGATGAAATTGGTGATTGGACTTATCGGGCCATTTTCAAAAAAGGAAAAGACATCGCCTTGGCTGATGACCTAAAGCAAGGAACGGCAATAGGCGATGATGGAAAAACAGGTTCCTTTACGGTCGTCAAAGGAAATTTTGATCCAAGAGATTTTCGTACAAAAGGAAAACTTACTTATCAATCAGGTGCCTCCTATCAGCAGTTTGCTGAGACTAAAAAATATTTCATAAAAGGTGGTGCAGGGAGTCCCGAAAACTTTTTAGCTTTCAAAGATTTTGATGGTACCCGTTCTAACAATCCTAAAAAAAATTTTGTCAAAACTTACGCTAAGCATGTAGAGGACTGGAACGTCGGAGACCCCACCTGGCAAGGCGAAAAAGGAAAAGGCATTATTGGTGCATTAAATTATTTGTCTGGTAAAGGGATGAATTCTATATATTTTTTGACCATGAACATACAAGGAGATGGGGAAGATGTGTGGATGTATGAATCTCCTAATGATTTTACGCGCTTTGATTGTAGTAAATTAGACCAATGGGAAATCGTTTTTGAACATGCGCAACGAAAAGGAATTTTATTACACCTATTTACCCAAGAAACAGAAAATGAAAAAATGTTGGATGATGGAAAATTGGGCAAACATCGAAAGCTATATTACCGAGAGTTGACTGCACGTTTTGGTCATCATTTGGCCATCACCTGGAACGTAGGAGAAGAGAATGGAGTGGTAAAATTTAGCCCGAATGGACAAAACAAAGAAGACCGTCAGGCGATGTTTAAATATTTTCAAGATCATAATGGGGACGATTTAGTGGCCTTGCATACTTTGCCGACATCGGAGCATAAAGATGGAATCATAAAACCACACTTGGGGGACAAAAACTTAGATGCCCTTTCCTTTCAAATAGATCGACCTTCTTCAGTTTATCAAGAGATTAGGAAATGGAAAAAATTATCCCGGGAAGCAGGTCACGAGTGGATTATGTTTTTGGATGAAATTGGTCCTTATTGGAAAGGCGTTATGCCCGACAAGGATGATATGGCACATGATACGATTCGAAAAGAAGTATTGTGGGGAAGTTTAATGGCAGGGGCTGCAGGGGTAGAATGGTATTTTGGATACAAATATGCTCATGCCGATCTCAACTGTGAAGACTGGAGAACCCGAGATAAAATGTGGGAACAAACCCATCATGCCATGACCTTTTTTAATCAACATATTCCTTTTTGGGAAATGAAACCTATCGACAATGCACTAAAGAACACCAATGGTTTTGTGCTGGGCGATCCCGGAAAGGTATATGCCATCTATCAGCCCTTTGTTGATGCGAAAGCAATGTTATTGGTTCCGGAATTAAAAGAAAAAAATGTTTCAGTTGAATGGTATAATCCTCGGGAAGGAGGCGCATTAATTTTTGGAAAGACTGAAAAAACGGAGGGAGCTCTCTCTCTTGGTGCTTCGCCTGAGGGTGACCAATTAGATTGGGTGGTATTGGTGAGGGTGAAGTAAGTATTTTTATAACTGTTCAATAAATTAGATCCGTTGGACTTCATCTGATGAACTTTTCAAAGCGGATAGGTGGGTAGGTGTATTTGGATAAAAAAATTGTGCTCTTCTTGCCCCCAGCTCTATCTGGCTGCTAGACAGGCCCTAAAGGGGAGCGTCAGCGCTCCGAACGTACCTTTCGCACCGACCGTACGGATCGACTAGGTTGTCCAGTTTCATTGCGATTGGCTCAAATATTTTTTGAGGTATTAGTGGAGCGGGTTGATGCTCCCCTTTAGGGGCTGGGGGTTGCGCAGGCAGATTACTGAATAGTTAGTTTTTTTACAATTAACGGCGCTGATCACTGAACTGTGTCAGGTTACTAGT
>CAZDTI010000218.1:0-14543 GCA_964508085.1 uncultured Saprospiraceae bacterium
GAATAGCTTAATTCGACTACACCATTCTCCCAAGATTTAGCATAATTTAATTTTAATGGTACATCGTTTTTCAGTTTAGGTAATAATGGAATTCCTTCTCCAATGAGTACCGGCATTACAAATAAAAGAATTTCATCAACGAGATTATTATCTAACAACAGGGTGATGATTTCACCTCCTCCTACTAGCCAAATATCTTCTTCCCCTTCTTTTAACTGCTGAACAAAGGACGGAATATCTTCGCTAACATACGTCACATTCTCGTCCTTTTTTAAGGCTTTATTCCTAGTAAAAACATAATTGATTTTTTCTTTATAGGGAAATGAAACACCGAAGCCTAGCACTTGCTGATAAGTTTTATTCCCCATAAGAGTGACATCTATGGAATCATAGAAATTGAAGTAACCGAAATCTTCTTTATTAGGATTGGGTACTTCATCTAGCCAAGCCACACCTCCGTCTGCTTTGGCTATCTTACCATCAAGTGACGTGGCAACGTATAGTATTACTTTAGACATGTATCAACTATTAACGGTCTGTTTTCGTGATATAAATTTGTTTGCTTTTTAATCGCTTAGTTTTTTTGACAAATCTCGTAGAAGCAACGATTCAGCCAGCGCAACCCCTTGCCCCTAAAGGGGAAACCTGCCCACCTAGGTAACCAAAATTACTAGACCTGCCTGACCGGAACGGACTGGTTTGTCCATCCCCCATTATTTGACTACGCAAAAGCTATCGAGTAAATCATTGGTAAATAATTATTAATGACATCCCAGCTTTCCCCTGCATTTTCAGAAATAAATAAATTCCCACAGGTTGTTCCGAAGACAACAGTTTCTCCTTCTGAAACTAAGGCATGTCTGTAGACAATATCAAAACAAGTTTCTTGGGGTAGGCCTTTACGGAAATTTTTCCAGGTTACGCCTCCATCATCTGTCCGGCAAATACAGAGGGAATTGTCCACAGCTACTCTAATTTCATCACTAATTACTGGAGCCACCCATGCTCTTGCGGGATTGTTGTTATCGATGGCCATCGCAAATCCGAAATTTGCAGGACCACCATTCTTATCGGTGATATCTTTCCAATTTTCTCCAGCATCAGTAGACCTAAAAATTCCACAGTGATTTTGTTGCCAGAGTACATCTGGATTTTTAGCACAAGCTAATAAGATATGTGGATCGTGCCCGATTTCTGAGTAGGGATTTGGTAAAAAGTCGGCACGCAATCCCTTGTTCCGAACCGTCCAAGTAGCGCCTGAATCTCTGGATTCAAAAACACCTGCGCAACTAATCCCTACATAAATATGATTACTATCTCTGGGGTCAACTACCACAGAATGAATCCCGGCAAAATCACGTCCACCACCAAACCACTCTTCTACTCGTGAAGGATGTTGCCATAAAGATTCTACTAAATCAAATTGATTTCCATTGTCGTTACTGACAAATAACCCACCGGGTTCTGTGCCCAACCAAAGTTTATTATTGTCCTCTACCCCACCTTGCGACATTGCCCAAAGGTATTTTACAGAAGCCGGAACAGCTGGCTTCACTTCATATCCTTCTGGAAATTTTGGAGCTGTGCGTTCTTCCCAAGTTTGTCCCTTATCCATCGAACGATGTAATTTCACCCCCCAATGTCCGTGGTCGAGACAAGCCCACCAACATCCATTGCGTTTATCTACATAAGCAATAGAGACCGGAATACCCAAAAAATGAGTATCACGCAATGACCAATTATTATTTTTCTTTTGGTAAACAACAAGTCCCTTTCGGGTACCGAGGAGTAGGAAATCAGACATAGTAGATTGGGTTTTAAATAAGATGCTCAACCTCCAGATAATGCTTGCATAATATACACCTCACTACTTTCTTCTAGTTGATCTGAAAGTTTTGTTCTATCCGAGATCATTTTCCCATTGACAAAAATATTGACATGTTGACGAAGGATACCCTGATCGTCTACCAGATAACTTCTAATTCCGGGATAGTGTATTTCAACAAGTCTTAACAATTCATTTACATCAGGAGCAGAAACCTCCATTTCCTTTAAGTCTGGATAAAATCTTTTTAATGCGTATGTGAAATTGACTTTTGGCATTTTTTAACTTTTAACTATTGACCTTTAACTGTTAACTTCCTTCTTTCGCGAGGTGCTGCTTGTAAATTATACTTCAAACGGTGTAATAAAGTGATTCCTAAGTCTGGCTTTGCGAACTCCGAGAGCAGGCTTAGTGTAAAGGAAGACCTGCCCAAAATGAATTTCATTCAGGCGGGGCTCGCAAAGCCTTTCTCAAAAACATAATCACTTTTTTACCCGATGTCCAGTATACCTTGGGTTGAGTGTTTGTTACACCGAATGGTTATACAAAAACTATTGGTTACTCTTCCAACCAATGCTTACTGGTTCTATAAGCTGTTCCTTTGAAAAGCGCTACAGTTGTACCGTCTAAGGTAGTGACTTTTACAGAATAAATGGCCAACTTATGGGTCTCACTTTCCTGTGTTGCTTTGGCTCGGATGACGTCACCAGCCTTTAGGGCTTGGGTATGAGAAATTCCGGTTTCGATGGATACAGATTTTCGACCAGTGGAATTGGAAGCGAAGGCGAAGGCGCTGTCTGCGAGGGAGTAGGTGATGCCGCCGTGTGCTATTTTAAAACCATTGGTCATCTCTTCTCTGATGGTCATTTCCAACAAGGCGCTTCCTTGGTCTATTTCTAAGATTTTAATGCCCAGCCATTGGGTGAAGGCATCTTTATCGTACATCTCTTTCTGAGCGATTTGGTGGGCTTTCTCTTTGGGTGACATTTTTCTTCTGGATAAATTAATAAAAAGTTTTTCCATCTCTCGCCATTCTCCTCAATAATGGACTGCATCTATAGCGGTCTTCCAAATACTCCTTATGCAAATCATCCATACGCTTTACACATTTTTTGATTCCAATTTCGTCAGCCCATGCTAACAATGCTTTTGGATAATTAACTCCTTTGGTCATCGCCAGATCAATATCCTCAGCAGAAGCGATATTTAAATAGCAGGCATCAGCAGCTTCATTAATCAGCATTGCGACCACTCTATCTAGTATCTTTTTCCCTAGTTTTTTGTTTTTCTTAGGTTCTGGTTTTTCTGAACCTTCACTATAATCATAATAACCTTTACCCGATTTTCTACCAAGGTATCCGGCTTCTGACAAACGCTTTTGCGTAAAGGCCGGTTTATAACGTGGGTCGTAGTAGAAGGATTTAAAAACCGTTTCGGTAACGGCATAGTTCACATCATTTCCAATATAATCCATCAGTGTAAATGGCCCCATTCTAAAACCACCGAGTTCTGTCATTGCCCAGTCAATAGTTGCGATATCTGCGATGCCTTCTTCGTAAATTCGGAGTGCTTCGCCATAGAAAGGACGAGCTACTCGATTGACGATAAAGCCAGGGGTATCTTTAGCAATGACTGTTAATTTCCCCCAGCTGTCAATTATTTTTTTGGCTTCTGTCAATACGTTGTCATCGGTTTGAATCGCAGGAATAATTTCTACCAACTTCATTAAAGGTGCTGGATTGAAAAAGTGAATTCCCAAAACTCTGGACGGTTTTTCACAAGCCGCTGCTATGGAAGCTATAGACAAGGAGGAAGTGTTTGAAGCGAGAATGCAATCATCAGAAACCAGTGCTTCTAAATCAGCAAATACCTTTTTCTTAATGTCTAATCTCTCGACAATTGCCTCAATAACCAAATCACAATCTTTAAAAGAAGAGAACTTTTCAATTCTGTAAATACGTCCGAATATCGCTTTTGCTGTAGCGTCATCCATTCGTCCCTTCTCTATCAATCGGTTCAAAATCTTCTCTAATTTTTCACCACTTTTTCTTAGCGCTTCTTTTTTGGTATCAAATAGTAACACCTCATGACCTGCTGTTGCTGCCACTTGAGCTATTCCACTTCCCATGGCACCCGCGCCTATGATTCCTATTTTTTTCATTTTATTATTTATTGTAGAGGTGGATGCGGCAGATTAGGAGATGAGGTGGATGAGGTTTCCTTCTTACGCGTTAGAATATGATAGTAGGGAGCCTCATATCCCCATTCATCTAGTCTACCTCATCTGCCCTTTTTATGCACCCTTAAACTCAGGTTTTCTTTTTTCTAAAAATGCGCTAACCCCTTCATTGTAATCCTCAGTGTGTGCTGCTGCTGTTTGCAATTGCTCTTCGATACCAAGCTGTGTTTCCAAATCATTGTGGGTAGAATAGTTCAGTGCACGCTTTGTTAAACCCAAACCACGTGTTGGCATTGCAGCTAACTTTTCCGCGAGTGCTTTACTTTCTGCTACAAATTTATCATTTGGAAAAAACTTGTAAATCATACCTAATCTTTCTGCTTCCTCGGCAGAAACTTTATCTCCAAGCATAATGAGAGCTGTCGCTTTCTGCATTCCAATTAAGCGCGGCAAATAATAGGTTCCTCCGGTATCAGGGATCAGACCAATTTTGCTAAAAGCTTGAATAAAGGAAGCCGATTCTGTTGCAACTACGATGTCACAGCAAAGTGCAAGGTTCGCTCCCGCTCCTGCCGCTACTCCATTAACTGCTGCCATTACTGGTTTTTCTATGCTTCTAATTTTCAAAACAATTGGATTGTAATGGTCTGCCACGATACTTTCTATTTCTAAGCCATTGTCTTCGTCCATCACTTCTTGTAAATCTTGTCCGGCGCAGAAAGCTTTCCCCATTCCAGTGATGTAGATGCATCGCACTTCTGGATCGGTTTCACATTCTTTCAGTCGTTGCTGGATGGCTAGTGCCATTTCTTGGTTGCAGCTGTTGTATTTATCAGGTCGATTGAGGGTGAAGTAGGCTACACCGTTTGCTATCTCAAATTGTAGAGCGCTCATGTTTTTGTTAAGTTTATTTAGGAATGATACAAATGTAGAAAAATATTAATGGCATTTAAAATAGTCAAAGGGTTCCAGGCAGTCGAGGCATTTGAAAAGAGATTTGCAAGCAGTAGAACCAAATTGACTAATGATTTTTGTATTCGTTGAACTGCATTGCGGACATTCAATATTGGCTTCTTCGCCAAGAATTGCGGCTTTACTAACCGTGCCTATCGGTGGAGCGATACCATATGCCTTTAGTTTTCGCTTTCCTTCTTCGGTGAGCCAATCAGTGGTCCAAGCTGGAGCTAGGACGGTGGTTACCAGTACATTGTTATAGCCTGCGCTTTGCAATGCGGATTTGATATTGACTTCTATCATATCCATCGCTGGACAACCAGAGTAGGTTGGAGTGATGACGACTTCTATATGTTCTGCTTCTCCTATTTTCACGTCGCGGATGATGCCAAGGTCTTCGATGGTGAGGACTGGTATTTCCGGATCGGGGACTTCTTGGAGGATATGGAGGATGGCTTCTTTTGTCATTTTGCTGTGGCTATTGTGGGTGGTGAAGTTTTGCGCACCTATTGTGTTTTTTCGCACGCAGAGGGCGCAGAGCTAACGTGATAAAGTGCGACGTGATAATTGGATGCTTTACATTGACCCCGTTATGTTAGTATTTTATGATTAAGAATTTCTTCTCTCTTCTAAATTTTGTATCCGTTAACGACTCGTTTTATTCCGTTTTTCAAATACTCCTCCCCAAAGTTTATTAGCAGACCAACTTCTATGTTCGCCAATCTTAAATAAGTCGTAAAACGTTTATAATCTACTTTTGGAACCTCCTTAATTGATTTCAACTCTACTAAAACTTTCTTCTCTACTATTAGATCTGCTCGAAACGCTTTTTCAATATATAAATCGTCAAATGTAATAGCGATATTTTTTTCTACCTCTACTTCAAAGCCTTCTCTTCTCAACTTATGAACTAAAATCTTTTGATAGACTGATTCCAATAAAGCTGGACCTAATCCTTTGTGAATATCTATTGACATTCCGATGATGACATTGGTAATTTGATTCTCTGTCATTTTATTTTATTTTATTTATGTGATTAAAAAATTAATACTCATAAATAGGTTGCAGAAAAACCAAAATTCCATAATAGGGAAACACTCTTTTAAAAAAATTTTATTTACATATATGAAAATAAAACCACATTAGGGCGATAAACATTTTTAAATCAAATAAATACACATAAAAGAAACAGCATCTTATAAAAAAATAAATATCAAATTATTAATCAAGTTTGTACTCTTTTCAAATGCCAGACAACAACTTCCACATCTCGTACTTCACGTTAGCTCTGCGCCCTCTGCGCTATCTGCGTGCGAAAATACACTAAAATGAGCACTCTCCTACCACTCCGCCCCCGGATGCACTCTTTGCAAATACTGTAACTCCGCCAACAAATATCCCAACTGCTCACTATGAACTCCTTGCTTACCACCACGTCGCGTCCAAGGCTTTGACCCTGGTTGTACCAAGGTGGCCTCCGACAAAACGGCAGCGACTTTTGCTTCCCACAATTTCTTTACAGAAAGTAAATCAACCCCAATTCCAGCCGCAATCATAGCCTCATCTACTTTATCCATGATAAAGAATTCTCCAGTGAAGTTCCAAATTCCGTCCAACGCAGTTTGCATTTTTTGACGACTTAATTCTGTACCATCTCCTAAGCGCAAAGTCCACTCCGAAGAAAAACGTAAGTGATATGTTATTTCTTTAAGCGATTTCATAGCGATAGCCGACAACTGTTCATCTTTACTTTCAGTCAATGCCTGATAGAAATAGAAATTATACGCATCGTGCAAAAACTGCCTGACAATAGTTTTAGCGAAATCACCATTCGACTGTTCCAACATCAAGAGGTTTTTGTATTCGTAAATCTCACGAAGATAAGCCAAGTCATCTTCTGTGCGGCCTTTGTCTTCCACCTTGGCTGCGTACTGATAAAGACTGCGCGATTGACCGACGAAATCAAGGGCGATGTTAGTAACTGCCATATCCTGTTCGAGGATAGGACCATGACCACACCACTCCGATAAACGATGTCCGAGGATCAAAGCGTTGTCTGCCAGACGCAAAGTATATTCAAATAAAGCTTCTTGATTAGTCATTTACATGTGTTTTAATTCGTCAGGCAAATCATAGAATGTAGGATGGCGATAAACTTTGTCATTAGCCGGATCGTAAAGCGAATCTGCTTCATCAGGACTAGAAGCAGTGATGTCTTTTGATTCCACGACCCAAATACTTACACCTTCGTTTCGACGAGTGTATACATCGCGTGCGTTTTCGATTGCCATTTCGGCATCAGCAGCATGAAGGCTTCCTACGTGTTTGTGATGAAGACCTTGTTTACTTCTTATGAATATTTCCCAAAGGGGCCAGTTCTTTTTCATTATGTTAATTTTTTTCCCAGAGTCTGGGCGTTGCTACTTCCCTTAAATGTTATTTCTCGTTTGCTTACACATTTTGCGTTCGAGGGAAAACCTCATCCACCTTCCCTCCTAAGCTACTTTTTTCTTTCTATTTGCTTTTTTTTCTGCATAGGCCATGGCCGCTTCTCGAACCCACGCACCTTCATTGTATGCTTTATTTCTAGCGGCTAATCGTTCTTTATTACAAGGACCATCTCCTTTTACGACTGACCAGAATTCGTCCCAGTCGATTTCGCCATAGTCAAAGTGACCCCGTTCTTCATTCCATTTCATGTCTGGGTCTGGTAAGGTGACGTTGAGTATTTTGGCTTGTTCGTAGCAAACGTCTACGAATTTTTGACGGAGTTCATCATTGGTAAAACGCTTAATTTTCCATTTCATAGACTTGGCCGTATGCGGAGAGTCTGCGTCAGAAGGACCGAACATCATCATCGAAGGCCACCACCATCGGTTGACGGATTCTTGAAGCATTTTCTTTTGCGCTTCTGTTCCCTTACTCAGTTTCAATAAAATTTCAAACCCTTGTCTTTGGTGAAAACTTTCTTCTTTACAAACACGCACCATTGCTCGTGCATAAGGTCCGTAGGAACAACGGCAGAGTGGTACTTGGTTCATAATCGCAGCCCCATCTACCAGCCAACCTACTGACCCAATATCCGCCCAAGTGAGTGTCGGATAATTGAATATGCTGGAATATTTTGCTCGGCCATCATTTAGCTGCGCGAAAAGTTCGTCGCGTTCTACGCCTAATGTTTCAGCGGCAGCGTATAAGTATAATCCATGGCCTGCTTCGTCTTGAACTTTAGCCATTAAGCCAACTTTTCGTCGAAGAGAAGGCGCGCGGGTTATCCAGTTTCCTTCTGGTAACATTCCGATAATTTCAGAGTGCGCGTGTTGAGAAATCTGACGAATCAAAGTTTTGCGGTAGGCATCGGGCATCCAATCTTTGGGTTCGATTTTTATTTCCGCATCAATTTTTGCCTGAAATTTTTCTTCTTGTGTCATGATGTTATTTTTATAACTTAAACATTAACTGTTAACTTTAACTTCCCTCTATCGTGAGAATAATATGTCAGATTATTTTCATTTATCTTTTCTTTTATTCCACACGTCCAGGAAGATGCTTGGGGAATTGGGAATTTTCACCCCGAACGAGTGCAGCGAGTCGAGGGGTTACTTTTCCAACCCTCCCAACAACAATAATACAACCTGCTCTTCTATTTTCTTCGCCTCCATTTCTTTACCCATTTTATGGAAATTATACACCCAGCGCAAGGCGCTCAAAATCGTCTGCAACGCCATCGAAGCGTCTACTGACTTAAAAACACCTTCTGCTATCCCTTGTTCAATTATTCTCAAAAAACGATCTTCATAATTTTTGCGTAAACTCAGAAACTCACTCAGCTTTGGCTCTGTCAAGTGTCGCCATTCATCATTGAAAACGGTTACCGAGGTAACATCTGTGGTTGCAATCTGAATGTGTAATTTTATGAGTGCCCGTAATTTCGACTTTGGATCGGTATACGTTTTCTCAATTTCTGTGATTCCTTCCAGAAACTTATGTGCACTATCAAAGCAAATTTGCTGTAAGGCTTCTTCCTTCGATTTGATGTGGTTGTACAAACTAGACTTCTGTTTCAATCCTACACTATCCGCTAGGTTTTGCATAGAGGCAGTCGGGTATCCCTTGTCTCTAAACAAACGAGCTGCCGCTTCAATTACAATTTGTTTTTTTGTCTTTGTACTCACTATATTCTATTAAATACTGTCTAATATTACTTCGTATCAAAATCCACTACAATTCGTTCCGTCCTCGGGTGCGATTGACAAGTCAAAATAAATCCAGCTTCTACCTCTTCTGGCTCCAATGCATAGTTCACATCCATGTCTACTTCGCCTTCTATTAATTTTGCTCGACAGGTACAACAAACGCCTCCTTTGCAAGCGAAAGGTAAGTCTGCTCCTCGTTTCAACGCAGCATCTAATACATTTTCTCCAGCATAAGGGAGTGCAAATTCGAAAGCGTCGCCATCCAAAATAATTTTGACCTTACTTTCTTTAGTTGGGTCAATTTCTTTTTTCTTTGGAGCTGTTCCAGTAGCCGTTGGCCTTTTCCCTGGCGCAGTAAATAATTCCAGATGTATTTTTTTATTATCTACTTCCATTTTTTGCAAACCTTCTTGAATCGCTAGCATCATTGGCTCCGGGCCGCAGATGAAATATTCATCAACTTGGGATACATCAAAGAAAAAGCGTGCATATTGTTGGGTCCTTTCTGCAGTAATGTAGCCATTGAACAATTCCCCTTCAACTTGTTCTTCGCTAAAGATGTGGTGTACGATGAAACGATCCATGTACTTGTTCTTGATCGCTTCTATATCTTCATTGAAAATGATAGAATCAAAACCTCGATTGGCATAAAACAAAGTAAAGGTACTCTCCTCTTCTACTTCCAGGACCGTTTTCAGAATAGAGATGACTGGCGTAACACCACTCCCCCCAGCAAAACCGACATAATTCTTTTGTTGGCCTTTCTTTACTTCCGTAAAAAACTTACCCATTGGTGTCATGATCTCTAGGTTGTCTCCAACTTTTAAAACCTGATTGGCAAAAGTAGAGAAGCGACCATCCGGCACTTGTTTTATGGCTACGCGCAATTCGCCAGACAAAGGACTTACACAAACAGAATAGTTCCGACGCAGTTCTTCTCCGTTTATTTCTTTTTTAATCGTTAGATATTGCCCCTGTTTGAAGGCATAATCTTCTTTTAGCGTTTCAGGAACATCAAAAGCAATACTTACCGCATCAGCAGTTTCGCGACGAATGTCTTTTACTTGGAGCGTATGAAATTTGGGCATTTGTTTAACTTAAACTGATAACGTTGACATTAATTCCCATTTTTGTGTTTGATCACTCAAGGGGTTTATTGCGGCTGAGTCGCAGCATGATTTTATCCGAACGAGCCTCATTTTATGCGAATTTTAAACACAAAGGCACATAGAACCTGTCCGACGGCCAGACGGGCACATAGCCTTCTAACTCAAAAGTTCACATAGTAATTTACTTTCAGTAAATCTTACATAGTTCACAAAGAAAAGAAGCCAATGTAAAAGTGTAGACGAAGCTTAAAAAAGAACGGTCGTTCGTTCGTTTGCAAATATAGCATGGAAAGAGGAGAAGTACAAGAGGGGGAACAAAAAAAGTGCATGTCGAACGAATCAACATGCACTTTCCCCATAAAAAGGAGAATTAGCTGGCTTTAATTATAAGCTCGCTACGTAACGCATCAACTTACCTTTAAGGTTAGATGCTTTGTTTTTATGGAAATTACCTTGCTTAGCTAGGCGATCCACCATAGATACTACTTTAGGCAAAAACTTCTGAGCTTCTGCTTTGTCTGTCATTTCACGTAGTTGCTTCATAGCAGTACGAGTAGACTTTTTATAGTAGCGATTGTGAATACGCTTCTTCTCGTCTTGACGAGCTCTTTTCTTTGATGATTTATGATTTGCCATATCTAAAAATATATCTTTGTTTCTAATGAATTGATAGAGCTTCCGCCCAAATCGACCGCAAAAATAGTACTTTTATCTGTAAAGTGAAACTATTTTCTAAAAGTATTTCTACTATTTTGAGTTTCAGTTGCTTATTTGTGATTGATATTAGTTTTTTACTATCATTTTTAATTCAAAATCCCTTTTAAAAACGTCTCCTAATACTCATTTTCAAATCATTTAAAAAAAAGCTACGTAACTATCTACATAACAGGTGCATAATAGCTGAAAATGAACGATATTTGCGCCAATTTGAATTTCGGTATAGTTATCATTAAAACTTTTATAACCCTACATCATACAAGAAAATGGCTGATTACTCTTACGTTTTTAACGCACACCCCACATTTATAGAGTCCATGTATAAGAAATACCTCGAAGATCCTACTTCTGTAGAAGATGGGTGGAGGACTTTCTTTCAAGGATTTGATTTTGCCGCTCAATCGCCAAACGGAGCTTCCAATGGAAAAAATGGTACCTCTACCAATGGAGCTGCTATAAATGGTACTTCTACCAGCAGTGCTTCCGATATAGAAAAAGAATTTGGCGTGATGTCCATTATACACGGCTTCCGAACTAGAGGACACCTTTTATCGGATACTAACCCAATACGAAGTCGAAGAGACCGAGCTCCTCACCTAGAACTCGATGATTATCATTTGACTAAAAATGACTTATCTAAGGTTTTCAATGCTGGAGAAGAACTAGGGCTCAAAGGAGCTACTCTTCAACAAATCCTTGATCGATTGAACACCATTTACGCAGGCAAAATTGGTTTCGAATATGCGCATATTGAGAACAGAGAAAAACGAATGTGGCTTCGTAAGAAAATTGAAGACCGAAACCTTAGTGCCGACTACGGTTTAAGCATTGACAAGAAAAAACGAATTTTAGAAAAGCTTAACGGAGCTGTCGGCTTCGAACAGTTTCTACATACCAAGTACATCGGTCAGAAAAGGTTCTCTCTGGAAGGTGGCGAAACGACCATTGCTGCATTGGATGCCATTATTAATAAAGGTACTGATGATAAAGTCGAAGAGGTCGTTATCGGAATGGCGCATAGAGGAAGACTAAATGTTTTGGCCAACATCATGGGCAAAACTTATGAACAAATCTTTAATGAATTTGAAGGAACGGCAGTTCCTAATCTCAGCTTTGGTGACGGAGATGTAAAATACCATCTTGGATTTTCTTCTCAGATAGAAACGAGTAGTGGTAAAACCGTTCACCTCAAGCTAGCGCCCAACCCTTCTCACCTGGAATCAGTAAACACTGTAGTTCAAGGATTCTCCAGAGCAAAGGCGGACATACTATATGGTAGTGATTATGACAAGATCCTTCCGATTCTTATTCATGGAGATGCAGCAGTAGCTGGGCAAGGAATCGTCTATGAATCTGTTCAAATGAGTCAGCTCGAAGGTTACTTTGTTGGAGGGACCATTCATTTTGTAATTAATAATCAAATTGGATTTACTACAGACTTTGACGATGCGCGTTCTTCGACTTATTCTACTGCAGCAGCGAGTTTGGTTCAGGCTCCAGTTTTTCATGTTAATGGAGATGACCCGGAAGCGGTTGTGTTCGCTGTGGAGTTGGCTACAGAATATCGTCAAAAATTCAACAATGATGTTTTCATCGATATGGTTTGCTATCGTAAGCATGGGCACAATGAAGGAGATGATCCGGAGTTTACTCAACCAGAGATGTACACTTTTATTAAAAATCACGACAACCCACGGAAGTTGTATTCTGATCGGTTAATTGCTCGTGGTGATGTGGATCAGCAGATGGCAGAAAACTTAGGAAAAGAATTTTGGGCTAACCTACAAGCTCGTTTGGATTTGGTAAAACAAAATCCACTCCCTTACGAATATCAGGAACCTGAAAAAGCCTGGTCTGCATTGAAAAAAACGACAACGGCAGCGGACTTCCTAACGAGTCCTTCAACAGGCATCAGCAAAACTACGGTTGACAAAATTGTAAATCACTTAATGACTATTCCTGACGATTTCAATCCTTTAGGAAAGGTCAATCGTTTGCTAAAAGGAAAGCGAAAGCTGCTGGATAAAAATCAACTGGATTGGGCGATGGCTGAATTATTAGCCTACGGAAGTATTCTGTTAGAAGGGAAAGATGTTCGAATGAGTGGTCAGGATGTAAAACGAGGCACCTTCTCTCACAGACATGCTGTACTGACTGATGTCAAAACGAACAAACAATACAATCGCTTGAATAGTATTGAAGGGGAACAAGGGAAATTCCGGATTTTCAATTCTCTTCTATCTGAGTTTGCTGTTCTTGGGTTTGAATATGGATATGCCATGGCGTCTCCAAACTCCTTAGTTATTTGGGAGGCACAGTTTGGTGACTTTTACAATGGTGCCCAAACGATGGTAGATCAATACGTTACTGCGGGAGAATCAAAATGGCAGCGTATGAATGGTGTGGTAATGTTATTGCCTCATGGTTATGAAGGTCAGGGGCCGGAGCACTCCAGCGCTCGTTTGGAACGTTTCCTTCAACAATGTGCGGAGAACAACATCAGTGTCACTAACATTACTACTCCGGCAAACTTCTTCCACGCTTTACGCCGGCAACTAGCACGACCTTTTCGTAAGCCTTTGGTTAACATGTCTCCTAAGTCTTTATTGCGTCATCCAATGTGTGTATCCGACTTAAGTGCTTTTGAAGCTAACGACAACAATAGTTTTAAAGAATATTACGATGATGCGGAGGTAACAACAGCGGCACATGTGAAGAAGGTAAAAACTACTTTGTTCTGTAGTGGTAAAGTGTATTACGATTTACTAAAAAGAAAGCAAGAAGACAAACGTGATGATGTAGCCATCATCCGTATCGAACAACTCTATCCTTTTCCAAAGAGACAGATGGATGCTTTATTAGACAAATATAAAGGTGCTAAAACACATTGGGTACAAGAAGAGCCTCAGAATATGGGAGCCTGGAGATATATTCTTTCTATCTATCCTTCTAGTTTTGAAGTGATTGCTAGAAAGCCGAGTGCTTCGCCTGCATCTGGGTTTAAGAAAGTTTCCGATGCGCAGCAGAGGGAGATTGTGGATAAGGCTTTTAGTTAACTTTCTTCTATCGCTGTGTGATGTAAAAGTTTACAAAACTAATGTTATTAAAAAGGCACTCAGTTCTTCTGGGTGCCTTTATTGTTTTAGTCCTAATAACCGAGGTAATTCTTGTCGGCCAAGCTACCCATGCCGCTCCACAATTTGCTCACAAGCCCGATCTAACATATCGTACACTAAACCAAATCCGTCATTCCCCCAATATGGGTCTGGGACATTTTCGTTCATTCCGGGTGCATCAAAGTTCATGATCATCTTCACTTTTTTCTTTTGATCATCTGTTGTTGCCTTACGCAAAATGTCTTGGTAATTGGAACTATCCATCGCCAGAATTAAATCGTAAGTTTGAAAATCAGTGACTGCGAATTGGCGTGCTCGTTGATCGGTGATGTCTATTCCATTTTCCTTAGCTTGCTTTATAGAACGATGATCCGGCAACTCTCCTACATGCCAAGCGCCTGTCCCCGCAGAGTCTACCACCCAATCCAGAGACTTTGATTTTACCTT
>CAZDTI010000219.1:0-14416 GCA_964508085.1 uncultured Saprospiraceae bacterium
TAGGACAGTGGACGGCACCTCTGTTTATGCCCAAACCAAATCGTAACGGGTATAAGTGGAGGATTTGAACTTTATGGAAATAGTGGTGTATTGAATTTTCAAGGTTTAAATCATTTGGAATTGATAGGTTCATTAAAACTCCGTGCAAATAGTTACCTTTTAAACTTCGAAGGATTAGAGAGTCTGGTTTCCATTACTGGAAGTTTTCAAGTTGGAGATTATGATAGCTATGATGACGAATGTGTTGGAAATAGTAGTCTAAATAGTTTTCAAGGTTTGTCCAGTCTTCAAACTATTGGAGGTAATTTGAGCGTAGCCTGTAATAACAGTTTAGATAATTTTTCTGGACTGGATAATTTGGATTCCTTAGGTGGGAGTCTTATAGTTGAAGAGAGTAATGGTTTAGACAATTTTTCCGGTTTGGAAAATCTGCAATCCTTAGGAGGAAGTCTTAAAGTTGAAGGGAACAATAGATTGATCAATTTTTTGGGGCTTGATAATTTACAGTCCATATCAAGTTCAGTCAGAATTGAAAATAATAAAAGTCTTACCAACTTTATAGGATTGCAAAATGTGGGTTCTATTGGAGGGAGTTTAAGCATAAGTTTAAATGATTCATTAATCAATTTTCATGGCCTGGAAAACTTGCAATCTATCGAAGGTGGCCTGTGGTTATACTCAAATAATCAATTAGGAACCCTGTCTGGATTAAATATTCAAAATACATCCTCCATTAGTGGTTTATGGATTTATAATAATGATCTATTAAGTATTTGCAGTGAACAATTCATTTGTAATTACCTCGCAAACTCAACGTCTCATAATATTCATAGCAATGCAGAAGATTGTAATAGCATAGATGAAATCATGTTCCACTGCGAAGATTATGGCTCTGTTCATCATCCCATTTTTTATGACCTGGATGAAAATGGCAGTCATTCCGCAAATGAACCTTTCCTATCTTCTGCTAGCGTTACGATTAATCCACTAAATCAAATAAGCTATGGAAACAGTCAGAATGGCGGACTTGTTTATCTACCTTTTGGCGAATACGAAATATCGCTGAATGAGAATATTTTTAGCGATTGGGAATTGACAACGACCGATACAACAGAAACGGTAATCTTGGACAGCCTTCAGAATAGAGATACACTTTATTGGGGGTTGCGACCGCTTAGTTTTGAAACAGCGATCAATACCGCTGCCGCAAATGGATTACCTCGATGCAACGAATTCGTGACCTTTGAGCCCATGATTATCAATAACGGAACCACAATCGCAGATGGAACACTGTGGTTTGAGATAGACCCGGAAGTGTTAACAGTCAATTATATAGATGGACCCGATACACTAGATGGGGATTGGCGGGTAGGCTGGCATTTTCAGCAGTTGTATCCTGACGAGGTAGTGAAAAAGAACATCAGTCTTCAGTTACCGGGCCCACTAGATTTTCCGATTGGAGATGTTTTGGCTTTTGAAATTCAAGCAAACTTCAGTGATCAAAATGGAATTCAAATTACGGTGCCTAACAATCACGAGGTCGAGTTGCAATGCGCTTATGACCCGAATGACAAATTGGTTTCTCCACAATATCCGAATAACTATGCATTGATTGGCGAAGATCTAATCTACACCATCCGCTTCCAAAACACTGGAAACGCGGAGGCCTACGACGTCGTCATTACCGATGACTTAGATTCCAATCTGGACTTGTCCACTTTTCGATACATCACCAGCAGCCACGAAACGGTATTGAGTACTTATCTTGAAGGCCATATGTTGACCTTCGAATTTCGCGACATTTTCCTTCCTGATAGTACCACCAATTTTGACGAAAGTCAAGGTTACGTGATTTACAGCATTCGTGCAAATAGCGACATCGAGGAAAATACAAGCGTTGAAAATACCGCTAATATCTTTTTTGATTTCAATCCGGCCGTGGTTACCAATACCACTGAAAATGTACTGTTGTCTACTTTTGATTTTGATGAAGATGGTTTTGAACTTTGGAATGATTGTAACGATAACAATGCTCTTGTAAACCCCGGTATGACAGAAATCCCCTTCAATGGAATAGACGATGATTGCGATGAGTCAACGCTAGATGATGATTTTGATCAAGATGGCTATTTGCTAGCTGATGATTGTGACGATAACAATGTACTCGTAAATCCGGGTGCTGCTGAAATTCCTTACAATGGTTTAGATGATGATTGTGATGAACAGACCTTGGATGATGATTTTGATCAAGATGGCTTTCTCCTCGCTGACGATTGCGACGACGAAAACCCCACAATAAACCCCGCCGCCGAAGAAATGCCCAACAACGGCATCGACGAAGATTGCAATGGGGAAGATTTAATAACTATTGGAATGAATAGTATCGTAACAATACAACCGCAAGTATTCCCAAATCCGACTACTGGGCTGATTCAAATCCTATTCTCAAGTCCAATCCAAGGCACTTACGAACTCCGAACCATCGATGGAAAATTAATTCAACAAAGTAAACTCCATAAACAAACAAATGTCAATTTAGAAGCGCAAGTAGATGGCGTGTACCTATTGTTTTTAAAAACGGACAAAGGTGTTTGGGCCGAGCGGGTGGTAAAGATGTAATTTGGTTCTAATGGTTTTATAAAAATAGAAATAATGAAAAATGTATTCTTTTTGCAAGTTCTATTCGCTACTTTTTTTATTGGGGGGTTAGTGGCTCAATGCCCAACACCACAAGATAATTTGCTTCAATTTAGTACGCAGGATGATATAGACGAATTTTTAGTGAATTGGCCAAATTGTACTGACTTTCCAGATGAAATATATATTAGCGATTCTTCAGCGCCTTTTATTTACAATTTAGAAGGCTTGCAAAATTTAGTAACTATTGATCGGTTGCATTTATATGAATGTGATAGTCTTGTGAATTTGTCCGGATTGGATAATATAACTAAAGCCTTTGCTATATTTTTAGAAAATTGTAGCGGCATCACTAGTTTGGAGGGCTTAAATAACCTGGACACCATTAATACTTTAATTATCGAATCAAGTGATAATCTTGAATCTCTTTCTGCTTTAGGAAATATTTTTTCATTCTCTGGGGTTTTGGATATAAGAGATAATGATAAATTGGTGAATTTGAATGGTCTAAACAATCTTACAGAAATCGTATCGAATTTAGAGATACGGGGTAATGATAATTTACAAAGCTTAGACGGACTTAATAATCTTGATACGATAGGTGGTTCACTTTCAATTATTGCTAACGATAGCATACAAAGTTTAGAAGGACTGGATAATCTCAGTTCAATCGGAGGACATTTGAATATAGACGATAATAATAGTTTACAAACTTTAAGTGGATTAGATAGCCTTGTTTTAATCGGGGAAGATTTGTCTATTGAAGATAATGATGCTTTAGAAACGATAAGCCCCATTTAGCGAATCTTAGTTCTATTGGTGAATCTCTGGATATTTTTAGAAATGACAATTTGCAAAACCTTAATGGATTGGAGAATATTACCGCTATAAATGGAGAGTTAGATATTAGTAGTAACGATTCGTTACAAGATTTGAATGGCTTGCATAATATTGTCTCTATTGGAGGCGATTTGTTTATTGATGGGCATTCTAGTCAAAGCTTAGAAGACCTTAGTGGATTAGAGGGGCTACTTACGGTTGGAGGAGATTTGAGTATAGAAGATAATAGTAGCTTGTTGAGCTTACATGGATTGGATAATCTAATTCTAATTGAAGGAGATGTCTTTATAACTTTTAATGCCAACTTGTCTTTTTGTAGTATTTCGCCAATCTGTAATTATATTGTTGGTGGTTTAGGAGGAGTTAATGTGCAATCGAACGGGGATGGTTGTGATGACGAAGATGAAATACTGTTTCAATGCAACGACCTTGGGAAAATCATCTTCGTTCCTTACTATGACTTGAATCAAAACGCCATGCGAGATCTAACAGATCCTCTGTTGGCTGATATTAGTGCAATCATAAATCCCGGAGATTATACGATTTATCCTAATGCAAATTCTGGCGCTATTACTTATTTGAATAACGGAACTTATACCCTTTCTCTAAATGAAAATGACCTCATCAACTGGTCGGTGACCACTGGAACTTCTGTGTACAGTACTACTTTGGATATGGTGAATTCATGCGATACGCTTTCTTTTGGTTTGTACCCAACTGCGCTTAATTCTGAGGTTTCCACAGCATGTATCAACGGATTGCCTCGATGTAATGAAATTGTTACATTCGAGCCATTGGTTGTTAATGAAGGTACCACCATAGCGAATGGTATACTTTGGTTCAGTATAGATCCAGCCATTTTAATGACCACAAATATCGATGTGCCGGATACGCTTGATGGAGCAAACCGAGTAGGCTGGAACTTCTCAGATTTATACCCTGGTCACACATTCAAACGGAAAATAGCATTGCAATTACCGGGGCCTCCAGATTTTCCTCTTGGGGATTTTTTAAATTTTGAAATTCAAACCGATTATGAAGATGAAAACGGATCACACAGTTCTACTTCAAATACACACTCCGTCGAAGTCCAATGCTCCTACGACCCCAACGACAAACTCGTCTCGCCACAATACCCCGAAAACTACGCCCTCATCGGCAAAGACTTAATCTACACCGTCCGCTTCCAAAATACCGGAAACGCAGAAGCCTACGACGTCGTCATCAAAGACCTCCTCAGCGAAGATCTTGACTTGTTCACTTTTCGATACATCACTAGTAGTCATGAAGAAGTAATGAGTACCTATATAGATGATCGAATGTTGACCTTTGAATTTCGCGACATCTTCCTCCCCGACAGCACGACTAGTTTCGACGAAAGTCAAGGCTACGTCATGTACAGCATTCGCGGGAATAGTGATATTGAAGAAAACACAAACGTCGAAAACACGGCTAATATCTTTTTTGACTACAACCCCGCAGTCGTTACAAATACGACACAAAACACAATGGTCTCCACTTTCGATTTTGACCAAGATGGTTTTGAGTTTTGGAATGATTGCGACGATAACAATGCACTTGTAAATGCAAATGCGATTGATATTCCTAATAATGGTATTGATGAGGATTGCGATGGGGAAGATGCGATTATTTCTGCGAAAGATGTTGTAACAATAGCGCCGCAGGTTTTTCCGAATCCGACTGGTGGGCAGGTTCAGATCGTATTTCCAAATTCAATTCAAGGTGTTTGTGAATTAAGAGATCTTACTGGAAGATTAATTTTTAACAAGAGCTTAGTACAGGAAACGAGCCTTGAGTTGAGTAGCCTAAGGCAAGGCGTGTATATATTGTTAATGAAAACGGAGTATGGTGTTTGGTCAGAGCGGGTGGTAAAGAAATAAAACAGATTATTTTTCTTAAAATAAAGAATTATGAAAAAAATATTCATTTTGCAGTTGCTATTCGCTGCTTTCTTTGCTGGGGATTTAGCGGCTCAGTGCCCAATGCCACAAGGTAGTCTACTTCAATTTAGTACTCAGGATGATATAGACCAGTTTTTAGTGAATTGGCCAAATTGCACAATGTTTTCGGGAAGTATAGAAATTACAGGAACCGTTACGAATCTAAATGGCTTGCAAAATATCAATACTATTGAAGGAGCATTAATCATTGAGGAAGCTGATAATTTGGTGAATTTAACTGGACTTGAGAATTTATCTATGATTGGAAGTTTTCTTACGGTCTTAAGTAATGATTCATTAACGGATATGCTCGGTCTTGAAAATTTAATTTCGATTGGGGAGTATTTCAGGATTTCACACAATGATGACTTAACGGATATTGTTGGATTTCAAAATTTGACTACTCTTGGTGGTGGGTTGAGAATTTCGCATAATAATTCTTTAATTCATATAGATGCTTTTCAAAGCTTACCCACTATCGTAGGAGGTTTGTTGATTTCAGACAACGATGATCTAATTTCTATAAGTGGTCTGGGCCAGCTATCGCATATTGGAGAGCGCGTTGAAATCGGTTACAATTATCTGTTGAATGATATTGATGGCCTTCAAAATTTAGCTACTATAGGAGGTAATCTATACATAGAGAATAATATTGCGCTGGCCAATATAAGTGGATTTCAAAATTTATCTACTATTGGAGGACGTCTAATTATTGAAGCTAATAACAGCCTAATCGATGTACAAGGTCTTCAAAATCTATCTACTATTGGAGGAGACTTACTTGTTCATTCTAATAACCATTTGACTAATATTGAAGATTTTCAAAATCTATCAACTATAGGGGGGGGAGCTAAGGATCACCTCCAATTTTAATTTAACCAGTTTAGTTGGCTTTGAAAATCTGTCAGATACGCTAGGTCTGCTAAGAATTCAAGGGAATGCCCTTTTAACCAATCTAGATGGTTTGGAAAACCTATCTATGATCGAAGAGGACATTGTAATTTCGATCAATAATTCATTAACGAATTTAGACGCACTCCATAATATCGATTCTATTGGTGGTGATTTATGGATTAAATTTAATGATTCTTTAGTCTCTATAAGCGGACTGGAAAACCTATCTGGGATTGGAGGTTATTTGTGGATTCAAGGCAATGCTATTTTATCATCTTGTTCTATTTTGTCAATTTGCAATATGCTTACGAATGAGACTCCGAATGGTATTAGTGACAACGCTCCTAGTTGTAACAGCGATGTGGAGATATTATACTTCTGCGAAGAATTTGGAAAGATTCATTTCCCTTTATTTTATGACATCAATGAAAATACGGTTCAGGACAGTGGAGAATTTTTCCTTCCAACTGCTTCGGTGCTAATCGAACCTGGAGAGTGTAGTGCTTTTGGCAATTTTTCTAATGGAGGATTCAAGTATTTATCTTTTGGAGATTATACCATTTCCTATAATCAAAATAATAATCCACTTTGGGAATTAACTAATAATACAAACGCTTTCAATTTTACATTGAATGAAACGAATACTTCGGATACCATCTTCTATGGATTGAAACCTACCGCTATGGTTTCTGATGTAGAACTGGCATTGGTCAACAGTTTGCCTCGATGCAACGAATTGGTAACCTTTGATGTCATCGTCAGTAATAGTGGAACGACAATAGTTGATGGAATACTCTGGTTTACCATTGACCAAAACATTTTAAATGTCAATTATATTGATCCGCCAGATACATTGATTGTTCCTAATATATATGGCTGGCAGTTCACTAATCTCTTTCCAGGCTACACCTTAAAAAAACAGATAAGTCTCTCTTTGCCTGGTCCTCCAAATTTAGCTATTGGAGAATTACTCGAATTTGAAACGGCCCTAAACTATACTGATGTGAATACTTCTGAAGGATTTCTTGATGATAAATCTTTCATCGAAGTCCAATGCGCCTACGACCCCAACGACAAATTAGCCTCCCCCATTTACCCCGACAACTACGCCCTTATCAACGAAAACCTCATCTACACCATCCGCTTCCAAAACACCGGAAACGCAGAAGCCTACGAGGTAGTCATTACCGATGAACTAGATTCCAATTTGGACTTGTCCACTTTTCAATACCTCACTTCAAGTCATGAATCCGTGCTAAGTACTTTTCTGGAAGGAAGGAATCTCACCTTCGAATTCAAAGACATCTTCCTCCCCGACAGCACCACCAACTTCGACGAAAGCCAAGGTTACGTGATGTACAGCATCCGCGCGAAAAGCGATGTTGAAGAGTATACAAGCATTGAAAACACCGCCAATATTTTCTTTGATTACAATCCAGCGGTGGTTACGAATACAACGGAAAACACGATGATCTCTAGTTTTGATTTTGATGGGGATGGTTTTGAATTGTGGGCTGATTGTGACGATAACAATGCACAAATAAATCCAGCTGCAATAGAAGAACTGTATAATGGATTTGATGACGATTGTGATCCAGCAACCTTAGATGATGACTTGGATCAGGATGGATTTGGATTCTCTGAAGATTGTGATGATATGGATCCATTGTTAGGGAGTATTTCCGCTATGGAAATTCCTTATAATGGTATAGATGACGATTGTAATGAATTGACTTTGGATGATGATTTGGATCAGGACGGTTTTGTTTTAGTTGATGATTGTGACGATAACAATATACTTGTAAATCCTGACGCGATAGAAGAACCTTACAATGGTCTGGACGATGATTGTAATCAATTGACTTTGGACGACGATTTCGATCAGGATGGCTTCCTTCTCGCTGATGATTGCGATGACGAAAATCCAACAATCAACACCGCCGCCGAAGAAATCCCCAACAACGGCATTGATGAAGACTGCGATGGGGAAGATTTGATTACTAATGGAATGAATAGTATTGTAACAACACAACCACAAATATTCCCAAGTCCGACGACTGGTCAATTTCAAATACTATTTCCAAACTCGGTTCAAGGTGCTTACGAACTCCGAGCCATTAGTGGAAAACTAATTGAAATGGATGAACTTCGTCAACAAATAACGGTCAATTTTGAAAGACAACCAGAAGGCGTGTACATCTTGTTGATGAAAACGGAAGATGGCGTATGGGCGGAGCGAGTGGTGAAACAGTAGGGGCGCTAGCTTTCGCAATTCCACGAGCGAGCAAGAGCGTTTAGCAAGGTTTGAGATAGCCACGTGAAACCCTATTTCATTGAAAACTAAATCTTTTTCCTTATCTTCCGTCTGATAGCCCAATAGGCTGTCTATTGGTACAATGAATTAAAGCTCATGCTAAACTAAACCTCAAACCAAAATCATCATGCAAAAAAAATCCTACCTCTTAATGTTATTCCTGATAATCGTCGGAGTACAGAGTTATGGACAATGTCCAACAGTGAATAATTTAGAATTTTCCTCTCAATTGGAAATTGATAATTTCTTGGTTGAATATCCGAATTGTACAATGTATGCTGGAAATATATTGGTAACGGAGGCTTCGACTATTAATCCGATTGTCAATCTCAACGGTTTTTCTAATTTGACCACCATAGATGGGTTTCTGAGTATTGATAACAATGACGAATTGACCGATCTGGGTGGATTGGAGAACCTTGTATCTGTAGGTGGCTACTTAGAAATAAGCAGTAATAATGCTTTGACAAGTCTCAGCGCACTAAATAGTTTGAGTGCTGTTGCTGGCTATTTAAGTGTTTTTAATAATGATGAATTAACAAATTTGAGCGGACTGGAAACCCTTACCTCAATAGAGGGAGATTTGTGGATTTATTATAATGATGGACTAATTAATTTTAGTGGTTTAGAAAATCTAACTTTTATCCTGGGTAATCTCTATGTGGATGTTAACTCGGAGTTAAACAGTCTGAGTGGTTTGGGTAATCTGACTACCGTTGGAGGGAGTTTGAAAATATATCTTAACAATAGTCTGACAAACTTAAATGACTTAATGAGTCTCACGAGTATTGGTGGAAGTTTAGAAATTAGTAATACTGGATTATTAGACCTAAATGGCTTAAATAACTTGACTACTATAGCTGGTTATTTGAGCGTTAGAGAAAATCATAATTTAACAAACATCGATGGGTTAGAGCAATTAACAGAGGTTGGGTCATATCTGGAAATAGAAGTGAATAGTTCTTTGATGAATTTGGAAGGACTAGGAAGCTTAGCTACTATAGGAGGGCATTTTAACATTGTCAATAACAATGCTTTGACAAGTCTTCATGGCTTAGAGAATATTACCGCTCTGAGTAGTGATTTTTATATTGAAGGAAATGATAATTTACCAAGTCTGAGTGGTTTGGATAACCTGACTTCAATTGGAGGAAGACTTAAAATTTATGCTAATTATTTACTAGGGACCCTTAGTGGTTTGGATAACTTAGTCTATGTAGAAGGTTTATCCATTTCTGCTAATAGTATTTTGTCTTCTTGCGACATGATCAATATTTGTAATTTAGTCGCCACTAGTGCTGCAGATATTTACATTAATAGCAATCCGTCCCCGTGTAATTCAGTCGATGAACTTTTGTACGTCTGCGAGTACTTAGGAAAGGTTTATCATCCTTTTTATTACGACTTTGATCAAAATGGAATACAGGACAACGGAGAACCATTCATGCCGACAGCCAGTATGCTCATCGAACCCGGTGGAATTACAGCCTTCGGAAATGCCTCCAATGGAGGATCGCAATTTTTACTGATGGGCGATTATTCGTTTACTTACAACCAAAGCACAAGTCCATACTGGGGATTAAGCACAGGAGTCGAAACTTATAACCTCAGTCTCGATTCGATCAATAATACAGATACCATTTACTGGGGCTTGTATCCAACGGTAGCCATTTCTGATGTAACGGTGGCGACCACGAATAGTCTGCCACGTTGTAATCAATTTGTTTCTTTTGATGTGATTGCCACCAATGATGGAACCACCACTGCGGATGGAACGCTCTGGTTCTCAATAAATGAAGATATTCTGGATGTAAATTATATTGATGATCCAGATACTATTATAGCGCCCAATAAATATGGTTGGTATTTTACAAATTTATACCCAGGCCAAACGCTCAAAAAGCGAATTTCTCTTCAGTTTCCCGGCCCGCCAGATTTCCCCTTGGGAGATTCTTTGGTCTTTGAAACGGAGGTTTATTATTCAGATGTCAATGGGTCAGACGGCTATGATACACAAAAGTATTTTGTAGAAGTTCAGTGCTCTTATGATCCTAACGATAAGTTGGTGCAACCAGTTTATCCAGAGAATTATGCGCTCACCGACGAAGACCTTATCTATACTGTCCGCTTCCAAAACACTGGAAATGCAGAGGCCTATGACGTAGTTATAAAAGATGTTCTTGATCCGAATTTGGATTTGTCTACCTTCAGATTTATAAGCAGTAGTCATGAAGCGGTGCTTAGTACTTTCTTAAATGAGAATATGCTAAGCTTTGAATTTAGAGATATTTTTCTTCCAGACAGTACCACCAATTTTGAAGAAAGTCAAGGCTACGTCATGTATAGTATTCGCGCAAATGGTTGGGTAGAGGACTACACAAATATTGAAAACACCGCTCATATCTTCTTCGATTTTAACCCAGCTGTAATTACGAACACCACCGAAAATGTAATGCTAAGCACTTTTGATGCGGATCAGGACGGCTTCTTGCTATGGAATGATTGTGACGATAACAATGCTCTCGCAAATCCTGGCAATTCGGAAGAACCCTATAATGGCACCGACGACGATTGTAATGAACTGACCTTGGATGACGATTTGGATCAGGATGGTTTCGCCCTTGCTGATGATTGCGATGATGAAGATTCAACCATCAATACAGATGCGGTAGAAATTCCTAATAATGGAATTGATGAAGATTGTGATGGAGAAGATTTAATAATCATCGGAACAAAAACGGTTATAACAATACAGCCGAAAATATTCCCGAATCCAACTACGAACCAATTTCAAATCCTATTTCCAGACCCAATTCAAGGCACATACGAACTCCGGACCATCAGTGGGAGTTTAATTCATATAGATGAACTAGATCAAAAAACGATTGTCGATTTGGAAGGTCAGGCAGAAGGTGTGTATATCTTGTTGATGAAAACGAATGATGGTGTTTGGGCTAAGCGGGTAGTGAAGCTTTCGTAAATCCACGAGGGAGCATGAGGGTAGCGCAAGTTTTGCGAAAGCGGAAATTGCGCGTCATCGGCTTTCGCAACTTTTGCTGGGTTCCAGGCTAACATTAAGAAGTTACGAAAGCCTCAAACCTGCTCCAACAACCACTCCCGCTCCGCCACCGATTTAACCGCGACCATCCGAGTTCTCAATTCTTCCCGAGCCGATTTATCGTAAGCCTGCGCTTCCAGCAATTGCTTAACGAACTTAATCAGATTCAAATAATTCTCTCGGTGATAAGTGATGATCTTCTTACGACGGATAAAGTTTTTCATAGCGTCCATGTGAGAAGCCAGAAGATCAAATTCCTGAAGCTCATAGTAGGTTTTTAAAGCGATGGTTTTGGCGCCTAAATTCAGTAAGATGTCCGTGTAGTCGGATTTTTGTAACAATGCTAATACCGTATCGTAATTTTTTTGAGCGTATTCCAACCGAGCCGTGTTGAAAGAGTAGGCCGGTTCTCTGAATTGTTTTTCGAGTAGGTCTTTGTATTTCAAATTAAAGGCAGCCACCCAGCCATAATCCTTTTGGATGAGTCCCATGGTGGTGATGTTTTGGTAAGTGAATCTGGAGAGCACGCCGTCTATCAAAAGGTATTCTTTGCGAAGTCCTTCCTTGTATAAATCCAGTACTTCTTTTTCAAAATGTTTGTTGCCCTCATTGAGTTGTTTAATACAGTAATTGATGGTCAGTAGAAAAAGCCCTCGGATTTCTTCCTTAGGAAACAAATCTGGATATTCAAACAAAGCCGTTTTTAGTTGCTCAAAATATTGCGTATCTTTTGGATGGATAAAAGCATGATAACAATAATAGTAAATGGCGATAGCTGGAATTCGGAGGAGGTTTTGCGTCTCAATATATTCAATCATCTGATCCAGCATCCCAAAGCGATATTCTGTTTTATAAACCGATTGATGAGAGAGGGAAAAGCAAATTTGCCAGAGTTTTAAAGTGAAATAAGCGATGTCGATATTGTCATTCAGCTCCTGCAAGTTTTGGGAATCCGTTCGTTGGATGGCAGAGATTTTATAGCACTCCAGCAAAATCTGATAATGGTCATTAAAGTAATTGGCATTCCGCAAAGGAGAATCTTGCAATAGCTTATCCGCTGCCGAAATGCTCCGCTGAAAATGAGTCATCAAGTGCCGTTTGCGATAGACCTCCGAGAGCTTCGTTTTGTTTTTCACCTCATCTTCAAAGTAAGCTTCATGTGTCAGAAAACGCTCCAGATGCTTAAAGCAAAAACTAAGAATCAAGCGAATCTTATGGTCATCATAAGCTTCCTTCGGATAGACCCATTGATACATATCAGACTTTTCCAAAGACACACTTTCATCGTCAATACAAGGCGCCAAATACTCAAACAACCGCATCACATCTTCTCGCTGATTGAAAAAGGGAGAAGCAAGATATTTACGAAAATCCCTTACTTCTTTTTTAGAAAGGCTTTTTAGAAGGATTATTAGCCTGCTTTTCTTCATTTTTTGAGTATTGAATGAAACAATTTTGATTTACAAATAGGACTAATTTAATGTTTTTCAGGTTAAAAACAGCATTTCATGAAAATTATTGATTTACAAATGCTCTTTTTTGTCTTTGTTTTTCCTTTTGAAGAGTGCCATCTTTGAAAGGAATTAACAATGAACATTTTAAAAACGAAGATTATGAAAAACTGGGTAATTATACTTTTTAGCTTTTTGGCGATTCAGCAATTGACGGCGCAGGATTGTTTACCGGGTGGGATTAATTTCACTACTCAGGCGGAGGTGGATGCCTTTGTAATAGATTATCCTGATTGTATTACTATTCTTGGTGATGTTGACTTTGGAAATAGTACTAATGTTACGAATCTGAATGGACTGAACCAAATTACCAATATAAATGGTGATCTGATAGTTGGCAGTGGTAGCCTTATAAATTTTAATGGACTGGAGAATCTGGAAGCAATTGGTGGAAATCTTTTTATAGGTCATCAATCAGATATTACAAGTCTTCAAGGTCTTGAAAGCTTGTCAACGATAGGGGGAGATTTTTCCTTGTTTGAAATTAATACACTGGAGGATATAACGGCAATAGAGGGCTTAACTACCATCGGAGGCAATTTGGAAATTACGGAAGTGACGGGATTAGCTGATTTGCAGGGCTTTAGTGGATTAACGACTATTGGTGGAGGTTTAACATTGCAAGAACTGGAGAATTCTCTTCAAGGTTTGGAAGGTATCCAAGAGATAGGAGGAACTTTAATATTAAGAGCATTGGACATGGCGGACTATACTCCCATCTTAAATATTCAAAATATAAATGGGATTCAAATAGATGAGACTTTTCTCTCTAATTCCCTTCCTGAATTTACTAATTTAGATATTGACAATCTAAGTGAAGTGGCGATATATGTATCCTTTGGTACGGCCTCCTGTGAGACGAATTGGCTTTGCGAATATATTCAAACAGGTAAGCCGCTTACGATTCCAAATAATAATGTTGTGGGCTGTCAACTGGTAACCATGCAGGAGGCTTGCGGCTTCAACAAAATCTCCGGCTACATCCAACACGACCTGAATGACAACTGCAGTTACGATGCAGGAGAAGACAGCCTCGCGCTTTTTACGGTTGCAGCCGTCAATAACAATAATGATACAACTGCTGTAATTTCAGATGTAAATGGCTATTATGAGTTGTTTGTGCCCGCTGGAACATTTACTGTATCAGTAGAAGAGCCTAATGAATTTTGGACGGCTTGTACGCCGGAATCAATTTTTACAT
>CAZDTI010000220.1:0-14374 GCA_964508085.1 uncultured Saprospiraceae bacterium
CCGATTCGCAAAAGAAAAAGAAATCCCTGGCATTAAAAAATGCCAGGGATTACGAAGTGAAATTAAGCCCTAATAGTGACTCTATTAGTAAATATTAATTTTCTATTTCTACATTTTCAAAAATCGTTTCACACCGTATTTTTCTGCGCTTCTAATTTCTAGAAAGTAATATCCATTTTGCAAACCCGAAACGTCTAATAGCATTCGCTCGGTGGTCAATGCGCCTTGTAACAAGGTACGCCCGTAAATGTCTCGGACATAGACAACCACTTCTGTTTCAAGAATTCCTTCTGTTGTAATATTAAGTTGATCAACGACTGGGTTTGGACTGATTTGAATGGCTTCATCGGCCCACTTCTCTTCAGTACCAACTGTTGTAACTGTAATGTTAACGGTAACCAAGCTATCGCAACCATTAGAAGCCATATAGGTTTCCATCAATACTGCATCATCATTATATACCACTCCATCATACATTCCACCTTCCAAGAAGGTCGTATCAATAGTGGTTGATGCATCTGGCAAGAGCGTAGCGACGACAGACGCAGAGCTATTATCCACACAAGCATCAGAAACAACTACGGTCGCTGTTGTGGTCTGGCTAACTGGGAACGTCACTGAAGTTAAACTCGGATCACTTATTCCTGTGATAGATTCCCAAAGGTATTCGTAAGGATCCACTGTTCTTGGCTTAATGGCTAAAGACAAGTTTGGCCCCGAAGCAGAAAAATCTCGGTAGCGTTGGAGCGTTTCTCCTGTGGTTTTACTGATCTCTCTTGTTTCTTGCCAAGGAGATGTTGATCCTGGTTGTAGCGTTACAGATAGTGTTGCGTATAAACTTCCATCGGTGTGATCTATTTCCAAAGCGCGCAGGGCTATCGAAGCGCCAATTGAGAAATCCCCAATTAAGGTAGACGTCCCTGTTGTAATATCTACAGCGTACAACATTCCTGAGAAAGAAGAAACATACATAGTTCCACTATCGTCGATAGCAGCAGCGCCAATACCATCAATTCCTGTAATGGTAGAGACATTGGTAATCGCTGCAGTTACTGGATCGAGATCCAAAATTTCTCCATCTCCAGACAAACAATATAGTTTATCATCAGACGGGACATAACTCAAATCTCTAACGGCCTCCACTGGGATAGAATCTATGAAAGTCGTTTCTCCCGTCGATGGATTTATCTGATAAAGATGTTGGCTAAATGTAACCCCATACAAATCGTCTCCAGCAAATTCCAATTCATTGAACTGCACGCTTTGCATAGAACTAATGGTGTCTTGTTGTTCGGGCCTTTGCATCTCCGTAGCGAGTAATCGGTAAGTACCAAAATCTACTGATTTTTGTGCAAATACCCGCTTAGTATCAAAATAGACTCCTCCGGCTCCGCTTGCACTTACCTCCACCTCTTCGCCCATACAAGCAGCCACATCATCAGTTGCCGTAGCCACTAAAGGTTCAAAAACCGATTCGGGTATAACAATAGTATCTACAATTGACTCTTCGCATCGGTCTGTAACCGTTAGCGTGTAAGTCCCCGTAGATAATGCATTAACGAGTTCGGGAATACTGTCTCCGCTACTCCAGACATAAGTATACTCACCGGCACCGCCCTCGGCAATGGTAAAAACAGTTCCATCACTACCACCAACACAATCAGGAGCATTGATAAACTTATTTACAGACAGAGGAATCGGATCTGGTTCGGTCACCTGAATAGAGAAATAACCTTGATTAGTTACTGGCATGAAGAGAAAAGAAGCACCTCCGTCTACTACGACATGGTAGGTCGTATTTGCCGGAAGGCAAAATAAATCTAGAGTAGTATGTGCGTTTACTGGAACTCCGGGAGGAAAAGAATTATCTCCTGCTTCGAGTAAGGTAAAACTTGTAAAATCACTACAATCGGTAGCTTCATAGACAGCGACTTGAGTATTGAAGTTTCCTCCCAAATTAGTAGTCCCTGTCAGATCAATAGAATAATTCCCTCCATTTGCAGAAGTTGTAAAGGTAAACCAAACGGAGTTGTCCAAGAAATTTGTGGCCGGAGCCCAACCGTCATTAAAGACTGCAAGAGGACTACTCAATGACGGTGGAGGAGAAAGTGGAAATTCCCCAAGTTGCGATGTAGCACCAATGTTGGAGTAAACTTGAGCATCTCCATTCACTGTTAAGTCAATCGCATTACAGACATCATCATTCGCAGGCAAATTGGAATCAACTTCTATGATACTAAGGCAACCTGTGCTAGAGAAAGTCTCTGGCATGAATAAAGGAGTCCGCCCTGAAACACGTAGATAATAAGTCTCCCCCTCAGTTAGAGTAGTTTGCATAGTAGGTGACGTGAAAAGATTCTGCTGTGGTGTATTACAGTTTTGTAATTCCAGATTAGCAAAATCTGTACAATCTCCAGTCAAAGTATACAAACTCATTACATAAGAGTTACTTATCGTTGCATCGTCCGGTGCAGCCAAAATGAAAACCTCTCCTATTGGTGCAACAAAGCTGAACCAAACGGAATTATAGGCAATGGTATCATTTGCTGTACCTGCACAAGTAATATCTGGCTCGTTCATCTGCAAAGTAGCTAGTTCAGGAAGAATGTTCGGTATGCCCATACAATCTGCATTAATGGTTATGGGCGTAGCATTGCAGAGGTCGTCGTTAACAGGTTGTCCAAAAAGAATGGATAAATTAACGGATAAAAATGTTAATAGTAATAAATTTATTTTCATGGTTTTTTGTCAAAAATTTAGTGGATAACGGGTAAGTCGTAATTAACTTAGCGAATAATTAAATGTCAATTCTCTGGATAGCCATCTGCCATCCAGCAGGTGAGGATTTCCAATTCGGCAGCTGTCAATTCTTGTGGTTTGTCTGCAGGCGTCCACATTGGAGGTGGCATGTCGAGAGAATCGAATGTTCGGGCGGCAAAAACGCCACTGTTCAAGTTAGCAATCAAACCTGCATAAGTGCTGTAGTCTTTTGCGACATCAGGGATGAACATTCCGGCATCGGCTCCGCCAGAATGGCAACCAGCGTAAGCACAGGTTTTGTCGATAATGGCTTTTACTTGTCCGTTGTCGTAGGTTTCGCCGCAGCTGTCGTCGTCGTTTCCACAGGAAGTAAGGAGCAGCATAGTAGAAAGTAGGAAGAAAAGTTGAATTGATTTCATGATTGATTAATTAACATTAGTGGATTAAAAAATGAGTTTATACAAGTCTGATTGCTTAGCACTTGTAATAATATTGTTATATTTATCCTTTCTGGATAAAAGATTTACGATGCTTCTTCCTCTTGAGAAAGGCCAGAAATGATAATTTGTTACCAAGATTTGATGCAATCCAATACTGTAGGATCACAGCTGTCGCCGGCATCTTCTTCTATAGTCATATAGCTACCCATCGCACAATTTGGTGAAGAAAAGATGTACCATTTTCCGTCATACTTGCCTAAAGATGAGTTGTTGCAGGGTAGATTATAACATTCACACATAGGGTCGCTTATTCCTTTATTTGTGCTTTGGATATAAACACCGTGTTGGCCTGATCCGCCTTGAGGAACGCAAAGATCAACTTCCACTGTGGTTTGATTATAAGTAGGAAATAAGTGTTTTTGACCGCCGGTAATCTGGTACTCCACAGTATGTGTTTTGGTATTTATTGTGATAGTGCCATCGTTTGTATTCTGGGTGATAATGCCATTATTAATAGCCATGTCACCTGTAAGATTTTTGTTTGACAAATTCACATTTGGGCGAGTACGAAAAGGCAGTAAATTTGCCATCCCCACTCCTGCGAGACCCGACGAAAAATTCTTTTCTCCCCAGCCCATGGCATCAAAACCGTAAGCAATCGTAGACCACCAGGCGTAAGGAAGTTGGTTTTCCTGGCAATCAGAAAATTCAGCATAATTTGTTGTCGTGAGGGTAGCTATTTTGACGCCAGTACTAAGACCTAAATCTTTTGCTGATTGATACCTATCGCCTACCTCCTTCTTATAAAAAGGAACAAAGCCATAAGGACTAGACGTAGTAACCATAAAACTTTCAAGCAAGTAATAATCATTCGAATTCAACTGGTTAGGCCCACTCAAGACATCAGCTGGAATCCAGGCGTTCATCATCACATTCATTCCTATAGCTGTGCTGTGTATGTAACTGACAATATCGTTCTGTCGACTTCGTGTAACACCATAGTCATAACCCGCTTCATCCAGAAAAATGCCTGTTACCCCTAAGGCTTTCCACCTCCTTACTCTGTCTTTTATTTCTTCACTTGAAAGGTTGACGGGATTAACGCCTAAAGTTATGTAACCAAAAATTTCCATCCCAGCATTTCTGAGTCCTGTAAGAATAGCTACAAAATTGTCATAATCCGTATCTCCAGGCTGCCCAAGATTGACTTCCAAGTCCTGCCCAAAAACGATCAGATCATAGTCATCAAATTCATCTATTATGCTAGTAACATCTGAAGGTGTATTTGCTGCTACCCATTGAGGAGTCGCTCCATTTACATTCAAAGGAGCTCCATAATAAACGGCCAATTTTTTTGGAGTGATCTGTCCATAATTTATTGATGCAAAAAGCATAAGGCAGAGGGTGGGCAATAAGTAACTGGTTAGATTTTTCATAATAATTTGGTAATTAGGTGATAAAAGGGGTTAAAATAGACCTGATCTATCCTTCATTTTCACGATAAATATTTACCAGGTTGCTATTAAAATTTTCACATCAGTTTAGATAAATTCTGAAGGAAATCATCCAAATCAGATTCGTAATTAAATTGTTATATCTGCGTAAATTTCTCAATAAAAGTTACTTTTCGATTTCGGGAAACAGGTAGTGATGCCTCGTTACTCATGATCACTACATTGTTCGCATCGCACCTTATGATGTGTTCCAGATTGATCAAATGAGAACGATGTATCCGGAGAAAATTTTCATCAACCAATAATTGATTGACTTCTTTAAGCTTCCTATTGACTTTTACCTTTCTATTTTCCGTAAGAAAAACATGCGTATAATTCCCATCAGCTACTGCGTATAAAATCTCACTTTTCCTCACGAAGATTAATCCGTTCAGTCCATGCAAGGCAATCTTTGGGTAATGTGCTTTCATTGGTTTACCGTTTAGTTTTGATAAACAAAGGGGGAACGGTGTCTGCATCTAAGCGTATTTAATAATTGTGATAGGATCGTTATCCTTTGGTCTTTTTACTATTGATCATTCTATTCTTACCGCCCGTACTAATTTGACTGCAAGTTATAGCGAGAAGTAGAGTTTTTCAGGGACAGATTTAAGTAATAATTCTAAAAATTTAGCACTAATTACACCACTACTACATCATTAACTATTGATTATCAATAAATTAAATAATTATAACTACTATAAATAATTCTAAAAATTTACTATTTTGTGTTTCTTAATTCTCTGTTACTCTAAGCCACCTCCAAATGCAAAACAGCAAACTCCTCCTACTCCTCCGCTCCATTAAGCAGGAAGAAATCCATTGGTTTCAAAAATTCCTAAAGTCTCCCTTTTACAATAACAATACACTTTCGATTCAACTATTCGATCACATTCGGAAATACTATCCCGACCTCAACTCGCCCAAATTAAGCAAGGAAGCCACCTGCAAAAAACTCTTCCCAAAAGAAAAGCCCAACATCCAAAAACTCAGAAAAGCCATGCATGGTTTGGCACTACTGGTAGAAGAGTTTTTAGTAGCAATGCGCGCCCGAAATAATGATTATCAGAAAAAGAAATTACTTGTGGAAGAGTTGGGAGAACGAAATGTGTACACCTTGTTTGAAAAAGGAACGAAAGAGATGATTGGTGGTTTAGAAGCTTTGCCTTATCGGGATGCGCGATTTTATAAGGAGGTGCATGAGTTGAATTTGGGGTACTATGGGCATGTGGAGACGAATAAAGGAAAGGAAGGTATAACTACGTTAAAAACAACCGTAGAGCATTTGGATTATTATTATTTAATACAACGACAGCGATTGATTTTTTCTATTAAGGAACGTGAGAAACTATTCAAAAACAAGTTAAAAATAGGATCTTTAAATCAAGCAAAAACTCTTTTACAAAAAGAAACAACCTATAAATTATATAAGCTCATTTCAGAAATGATCTCCTCTTCCTGGGATCAAAACACTTACTTTAAAATAGAATCTTTATTTAAAAAAGAAATAGGATCTTTAGGAATAAACGATACGATGGAAATTTTTCGGATACTTTTGAATCAGTTAAGTAACCAAATTAACACAGGAAAAGAAGGGTATCATTCAAAAATGCTTTCTATGTATAAATTCGGTTTAGCGCATAATCTCATTCTAAAGCAAGGGCAAATAAGCGAAACTTCTTTTGCTAATATTACTTCAGTAGGAGTATTTTCAAAAGAATTTGATTGGGTCGAACATTTTATAGAACAGTATAGTAACTTCTTACCTGAAAAAATCAAAGAGGACGCTACTTGTTTTTCTCTAAGTCTTTTATATTTCCACAAACACGAATTGGAGAAAACAATTGATACCATATTAAACCATTCATTTACAAAGCCACTTTATATTTTACATTCGAAAACTATTCTAATAAGAACTTACTTTGAGAAATTCATTACAGACAATAGTTATTACGAACTTGTTTTAGATCAAACCTATGCTTTTGAAAAATTTGTTCGAAGGAATGAATTGATCTCTATTAGTAAAAAGGACCTCTACTTAAATTTCATCTTATTTACCAGAAAAATCATAAACGATATTTTACAAAACGCTATAAGCATGACTTTATACAATACCATTAAGAATCACAAATCTGTTATTCTAAAGTCTTGGCTTTTAGATAAAGTCAATGATAACATCAAAAAATAAATTGAAAAGAGATTCCCTAATTAAAGAGAATCTCTTTGTATTAAATCATTCCTAATTGCTTTATACTCCAACTAAATCCTCAATGATAATAATCTCCGCACTAGTGGTCCCCAAACAAACCGAGCTAAAATGAAACTCATAAACCCCTGGGGCCAAACCAGTAAAATTAATATCAGACTTACTCACCTGATAAGTCGCACTCGTCACTCCATCTTTCACATAGTACACTAAGAAAGACTGATTCGAACAACAGTCGTCCCAATCAAATGAAATGGAGCTGGATGTTTCTGCTACTTTAGTTACGTTCTTTGGAGCGGGGCAGGACAGATCAGGAGTGATCGATGCAGTGCAAAGGGTTACAGATAAAAAGAAGGCGGCGAAAAAAAATAAACTTTTCATAAGGTAAAAGGGTTTTGTCCCAGCTATGCCGAAACGGGTTAAAGAATAATCCGAAAAGGCATAGGCGTCCCAGGCCGGGAGCGGACGTTAGTCGGCCTCAGCTGTGGTTTTGGCGGGCTGCCTTTTGGATTGGAAATTTTGCGAGCTGTTTTTATTTTCTACTTTGCTGTTTTTATTTTTAGCGCATCGTAGAAAATTGTATTGGCTCGTTTACCTATCCTTATGTCAGTGAAAAAAAAAGGTTAATGGATTTTTGAAAGAAAGTTATTTTTTCTTGGGAAGGGGCTCGATATGACGATATAGAATGCGGCACCTTTTACGCATTTTTTTTCACCATATAGCCACAGAGATCACAAAGCCTTCTAACGCAAAAGTTCACATAGTAAAAAAGCAGTTTGCTTTTTTATCCATAGCCCACAAAGGCTTGTATTGATCTTGCCGAATGTAAAAAACACAATCGTAAAGCTTCGACTTTGTGAGCTATGTAAAAAAAATACAGCGTATTTTTTCTATGTGACCTTTAATCGTCGGGGCTCTGTGTTCTATTGTGGCTATATGGTAAAAACACATTAGAAAAGAAACAACAAGAGCCGCTTGTTGACACAAACGGCTCTTGTTCGGATAGATTCAAAAATATCGCCTCACTCCACCAACACAAAGCCCGCCCACAAAAACGGATCTTCATACTTCTTCTGCATCTCTTGCTGTGCAGAACGGAAGGCATCTGGGATCTCCATCTTATTCGTCAACATATTGTTATAAAAAACAGTCATCAATTGTTGCGTCTGATAATCCGGGACTTGCCAGAGTGACATGATGAGATATTTGGCACCCGCAATTTTGAAGGCCCGTTGTAAACCGTAGACACCTTCGTTGCCTTCGATATCTCCAAGACCCGTATCGCAGGCGGAGAGGACGACCAGCTCGGTGTTGGATAAATCCATTTGGCTGATTTCGTAAGCGGTGAGGATGCCGTCTTCCATATTGGGTTTGAAAGGCTTTCCTGTTTCCCAGGCATGGTTGGCACCTGCCATGATGAGGCCGGAGCGGATCATAGGGTGGTCAGAGATTTTGAAAATGGGGTCTCCCGTTTCTGAGGAGCTGTTTCTTTGTTTTGGATCTGGGAAAAAGAAACCGTGAGTCGCGATGTGCAGAATGCGAGGGGAGGGTTGGTTAATCGATTTGAAAGCTTCTTCCGTAGCTTGATGGCCAACTTGCGAATTAGTTGGAATTCCATTTTCTTCCAGGATGGATTCAATAGCGGAAACCTCTACTTCTGTCCAATCGAGATAGCTCCAATTGTCGCCTCTCAAAGTACTGTCGGATTGGCTAAAATTCAAGGAGCCACGGGTTGTTGTTTTTTCAAAATCATTATCTACACTTGCGATGGCCGTAGTGTCCATGTTATATTGAATCCCGCCAAAAAGGAGTGCCTCCCCTGACTTTTTTTCAATAATAGTAGGAAGAACAAGTTCGCGAGTACTATTAACCTGTACTAAATTATACTTGTTGCCAACTGTTCTTTTTTCATCTAGTGAAATCGCGTTTAAATTGAGTCGATGGAGGAGCCCCGAAGGAGAATAGTAAATGGTTTTAATTTCGGCTAATTCTTTTTCGAGTGGCTGCCAAAGTAACTTATACACCGATTCATTTTTATAGATCCCATTTACATGATCGACTTTGCCTTTTTTCTTATTCTCTAAAATTCCTTTGAGTTGTTTTTCTTCAAAGAGGTAGAGGAATTTTGGCGATTCATTATCAGAACGCAATAGAAGGGCAGCATACAACTTTTCCTCTTTTTCATTTTTATAACGGACAAATTCAATGGCAGCCTGCTTACTTTTTAATTGCTTTTTCACATCCTGCCATTTGACTTGCAGCATTGCATCCCCATAACCTGCAACATAACGAACCAAGTCTTTCTCTATCGAGTTTGCCTTCGCTTCCAGGTCAATAATGTTGGCACTATCTCTTGCTGCAAATGGCTTGGTATATTCCCTAGCCAAACTACGCTGACAAGATTTTAGTTGGTCTATTCTTTTACTCGTATCTGTATCTGTTTGTGTGTATTTTTTAGTTTGGTTAATGGCATTAAGTAGAAAACCTTTGTAGAAAAGCATGTTATCAAAACCGTTTCCTATGATAGAGGACTTTCCAGATGTTTGGGCAAGTGAGAAAATCATATCCTGACCAGCAGCCATGTATTGATAATAATAATTCAATTCTTGCTCCGACATAAAATGAAGGGATTTTAATATTAAAGACTGTGTCAAATCAGATTGTTCTATTAATAAAGGTTCTGCTTTTTCGACCTGTCCTTGTTTCAGATAAATTGATGATAAATTAAATATGGCTTCCTCATAGTCGGGGTGCTCTTTGCCAACCGTTTTTGCAAATAAATCCGCCACTTCTAAAAACTTTTTTTCGGCATTTTCAAGATCCCCTTCTTTGTTATAGGAATGCGCTAAATTACCTAGATTAGCAATATATCTTTGATGCTCTTTTCCCATTGTCTTTTCAAGAATAGAGACAACCTCTAACCATAGTTTTTCCGATTTATCAAAGTTAGCCAATCCAACATATAAGCCTGCAAGTGATGCCAGGCTAAAAGCGTAATAAGGGTGTTCCTTACCATAGGTCTGCTCCATTTTTTCTACGGTGCCTACTAAAATGGGCTCTGCTTTTTTAAAGGCGCCTTCTTTTTGGTACACATCCCCCAGAGACATCATACAGTTATTATAAAAAGGATGTTCGGTTTGAGCTAAATCATTTTCAAAAATATGTTTTGCTTCTAAATAAAGGGATTTTGCTTTTTTATAATTTTTTACTGTATAATATAATTGACCAAGGTTAATGATGCTTCCGCAATATGGAATGGATGCTTTCCCTATAGTCTCTTTCCTCAACCTTACCGTTTCCAACCCCAGTTCTTCTGCTTTTTCATATTCCCCTTTATGTAAACATATAGTCGAGAGCATATCCATAACACCAATAATATCCGCCGACTTCTCTGCAGTATTTTCATTCACTGCCAGAACCTCTGTAAAGATTTCTTCTGCTTCATCTTGTCTGCCGAGTACCATTAAAGCAGTACCTAAATTAACCGTATTTGTGATGTACTTTGAACTCGTTTTTCCTAGTTGTTTTTCGTGAATCTTTCTCGCCTCTGTTAGATAAATAACGGCTTCGGCATTTTTACGTAGACCTCTGTGGGCATATCCCATTAAGCTCAAAGTATTTGCATATCCTAAATGCTCTGTTTCGTTTATTTGTTTCCAGATCGTTATTGAACTTGACAAAATAGATATAGCTCTCGCATAATCCGCTTGATAATAATAACGGTAAGCTTTATTGGATTGAACCCGAGCAAAAGACACCGTTTCTTTTTCAAAAACAGCTAAGCATTTTTCTTCTGCTTGTTTCAATAATAAGTCGGATTCGTTGGTTAATCCATCTTTTGCCAGCTCTTTACTTAGAATAAAGAGACTGTCTAATTCGATGATGGTTTGTAGGGAATCAAGCTTCTGTCCAAACAAAAAAACAGGGAAGCACCACAACAGTGCGAAGGTGAGTTGTTTCATTTTAATTGGTATTTAGATTTTAAGAAAATTTATTTTATTAGAATGGATTAAGAATTAAGGATGTTAAGACCAGCCCGTTCCGGTCAGGCGGGTTAAGGATTATTCGCTCAGACGCAAAAACCTCCTTAGTTACGATTGAGGGAAAAATCCTTAATTTTTAATTTTTTCATTCTTAATCAAAAGTACAATTAGTTCCTACTCCACCAAAACGAAACCCGCCCACAAAAACGGATCTTCATACTTCTCCTGCATCTCTTGCTGCGCAGAACGAAAGGCTTCCGGGGTTTCCATCTCCTTTGTCAACATATTGTTATAAAAAACGGTCATCAATTGCTGCGTCTGATAATCCGGCACTTGCCAGAGCGACATGATGAGGTATTTGGCACCCGCAATTTTGAATGCTCGTTGTAAGCCATAGACTCCTTCGTTGCCTTCGATATCTCCAAGACCAGTATCGCAGGCAGAGAGGACGACCAGTTCGGTGTTGGACAAATCCATTTGGCTGATTTCGTAGGCGGTGAGTATGCCGTCTTCCATCTTGGGTTGGAAAGGTTTGCCTGTTTCCCAGGCATGGTTACCGCCTGCCATGATGAGGCCGGAGCGGATCATGGGGTGGTCGGAAGTTTTGAAAACGGGTTCTTGCTCAATGCCAATCCCTAAAGAAGCGTTCTCTTGTTTTGGATCTGGGAAAAAGAAACCGTGAGTAGCGATGTGTAGAATGCGAGGAGAGGGTTGGTTGATGGATTTGAAAGCTTCTTCCGTTGCTTGATGACCAACTTGCGAATTAGTTGGAATTCCATTTTCTTTCAGGATAGATTCAATAGCGGAAACTTCTACTTCTGTCCAATCGAGATAGTTCCAGTTGTCTCCTCTCAAAGTACTGTCGGATTGGCTAAAACTCAAGGAACCACGGGTTGTTGTTTTTCCAAAATCATTATCTACACTTGCGATGGCCGTAGTGTCCATGTTATATTGAATCCCGCCAAAAAGGAGTGCCTCCTCTAATTTTTTTTCATTAGTAGTAGGAAGAACAAGTTCCCGAGTACTATTGACTTGAACTAAATTGTATTTATTGCAGAGTAGTGTTTTATCGTTCTGAATGGCACTTAAATTCAAGCGATGAAGTAGTCCTGACGGAGAATAATAAATAGTTTTAATTTTTGCTAGTTGTTTTTCGATGGGTTGCCAGAGCAATTCATATAAAGATGGGTTGTTATAAATAGTATTGATACTCGTGGAATGATTATCATTTTTACATTCTAATATTTTTCGAAGTTGTTTTTCTTGAAAAAGGGGAATGAACTGGGGTTGATTATCTTCTGGAAGTAGTAAAAGGGCTGCGTATGCGATCTTATGATTAGAGCTGCCCATTTCTCGATATTTATAATGAGTAAATTCCAGCGCCGCTTCGCCTGCATGGAGTTGCTGTTGTACTTCCTGCCATTTAACCTGTTTAACTGCTTCGCCATAACCAATAACAGATCGCGCGACTTCTTTTTCAAGGTCATTACTTTTGGCTTCCAGTTCGACCAATTTGATACTATCTCGTTCTATGATAGGTTTGACATATTCCGCAGCGAGTAGCCGCTCATAGGATTTAAGCCGTTCAAATGTTTCAGCAGATGTTGAATTGGAAAGTGCCAATCGCTTAATTCGCTTGTTAGCATTTAATAGTATCCCTTTGTAAAAGAGCACGTAGTCGTAACAAGTTTGGGAAATATTATTCTCCCTTGCTTGAGTGAGTTGAGCGTAGTGAAAAGTTTGTCCTTTATATCCTTCAGATTTTTTCAAATACGCTCCCAATTCTTGTTCGGACAAGTAGTGTAACGATTTAATAAAATTAATCTGATTTAACTGCGCCAATTCTGAAAATACGATTTCTGCATTTTCAAAATCTTCTTTCTCCATTAAAAGATCGGCATACCTGTATTGACAATAAATATATTCAGGATGTACTTTTCCTAAAGATCGTTGTAAAGTGGATGCTGATTGTAGGTAAAGCGGCTCTGCTTTTTCGTGGCTTCCTTTCGCCATATAGTTGTTGGCCAATTGATTCAAGGTCTCTGCATAATCTGGATGGTCTTTTCCTTGAATTTTCTCTCGGGTCGTTAAGGATTCAAGAAAAAAAGACTCCGCTTTTTCATACTTACCTAATTGAGCATTTAAAACGCCTAAGTAGGACAAGATCAAAGAATAGTTTATATTTTCTTTCATATTAAGCTTTACCTCATGTATTTCTTTTGCTTCCAATAATAGTGGTTCCGCTTTGTCAAATTCACTCGTAACTATATAAAAGCTGGATAAGTTCATCAGCCCAAGTACATAATCAGGATGTTCTCTACCTACTTTTTCTTCATAAAGCTCTTTAACCTGAAGCGTAAGTCGTTCTGCTTTATCATAAAGCCCCATATCAGTATAATTCACAGCCATATTGGTAAGACAATTGTCATAATAAAAATGCTTCTGATCGTTAAACTCTTCTTCAATAATATATTTGGTTTGTAAATACAAGATTTCTGCTTTTTCATACTTACCTAAGTCATGGTATAATGATCCAAGAGTGAGAAGACTCGCCATATAATACTGATGTTTCTGGTCCTTCAAGTGAATTTCAAAAATATTTTTGGCTTCGAGTAAAAAAAATTCTGCCCGCTCATAATCTCCCATACTTTGATAAATAATGCTAAGATTCACTAGGCTACCGGCATAGTCAGGGTTATTTTTGCCAAATATTTTTTCCTTCATTCTTAACGATTCAAGAAAAAAGCTTTCTGCTTTCTTATAGTTCCCTAAATTATCATACAAAATGGCCAAATGTTTTATCAAATTGCTATAGTTTTTATGCTCTTGTAATCCTACTTTTTCAAAAATACTTTTAGCATCCAAGTACCACTTTTCTGCTTCTTGATAATTGCCCATATACCAGAATATACCCCCTTGTAAAAAACAGGTGTTTCCATAACTCTCTGTTTCTCTACCTAACTTTTCTAAGGCGATGGCTTTAGCTATAGTATTTATTTTAAGCGCTTTTTCATATTCCCCATCTCCTATAAATTTAATAGATACTTGCCTTAAACTGTCGACTTGTTTTATCGTAGTAGAATCAACACTTTGCCCAAACAGAAAAATAGGGAAGCACCACAACAGTGCGAAGGTGAGTTGTTTCATTTTAATGGGTTTTAAAAGGTAATAAAAAAGCTACTTAATATAACTTTTTAGGGTCAAGGCAACTTGAAGGACTCAAGTAAATGGGGGGTCTATGCGAATAAGGGGTTAAAATATCGAGTCTCGAATTTAGCGTGTTTATAAAAAATCAACTTGTTTTTTTTGATTAAGAATTAAAGATTAAGGATTATTCCCTCAAACGTAAATAAAGTATTTTCGCGTCTGAGCGAATAATCCTTAATCCGCCTGACCGGAACGGGCTGGTTTTAGCATCCTTAATCCCCGCCCGCCTGATGGCAGTCGGGCTGGTTTAATCCACTCTAATTAATTTAACTCCTGATTGACATA
>CAZDTI010000221.1:0-14323 GCA_964508085.1 uncultured Saprospiraceae bacterium
TGTTATTTATTGGCATCTGGACCAGGAGTATGTGGGAAAGACGGAGGGCTTTCATGAACTGGAGTTAGAGCCGGAAGCTGGGGAGCACCTGATCACTTTGATTGATGGTAAGGGAGGCCGATTGGTTCAGCGTTTTTCAGTGAAGTAGTTCCTCGCCTCGCTCCTGCGTCGCTCGCTCGGAATGACAAGGGGATTCGTTCTCCCCCTTGTTATTCCGAGTGAGCGCAGCGAGCCGAAGAAAAAAAACTCCCACATCCGGAGGCTGATGGATGCGGGAGAGCTATATACTATGAGAAAACTACACAGTACAAAAGTATATTATATGTCTCAGCTTTTTTAGCAGTTTTAGAAAGTGGTAGGAGAATGAAAGGAAGGGTACGGTTTGGGTGATTTAGATGCTTTTACAACTTCAACTTTTAGAGTAAACTCAAGCTTAATTCCCATGATACGCAGTTTCAATCTCAAGAACGTTTTCAAACTTCAAGCGCAAGTTCAAAGCAAAAGTAAGTTCAAATATCTTATATGCGAAAAATAATATTATGACTGTATAGCTTGCAAACTGAGCGATTTGAAGTTGAACTTACGATTGAGATTGTAGTTGAAAAAAATTAGGCCGGTGAGAATTTGGGTTAAGAAGACCTATGGGCAAAAAAAATTCCTGCACCCCAGAAGGGAAAAAAAGGTGCAGGAAAATTAAACATACTATGAGAAAACTAGTCGCAATATACGGCGGCTAATACGAGATAATTATGGTGACTTATGGAGTGGGTGTAAAAAAGCGGTTAGCGGTCGCTCTTCTTTAGAAAGCGGTACTTTAGGATGGGCCGAAATGTGCTGTTTTTTAGTGTTTCTGGTATTTCACAGTGGAAATGTAGCTTTTTCAAAGTTCCGATCTGGAGGGAAGAAAAAAATCCCTGCATCTCAGGAGGGAGCGAGATGCAGGAAGATTAAACAAACATACTATGAGAAAACTAGGCCAAAGATATGCGTAGTTATCGTAATATGAAAGCTATTTTTAGAGAGTGCCGAGTCTTCGTGGTAAGTGGTCGGTTTGATTTAGAATATGGTTCCTCCTTCCTCGACTCGCTGTGCTCAATCGGAATGATAATGGTTATTTCATACAGTTGTCATTCCGAGCGAGCGACGAAGGAGCGAGTCGAGGAATTACTTCTGAATGATAATGATGGGAATGAGGATTTCCACTCGTGTTCCAGCCGCTCTTCCCTCCTCCGTTTTCAAATCTATGGTTTTGACAAAAAGCTCATCGCTGTGCTTACTTTTCCCAATAATGTCCAAACGCTTCTCCGTTATAGCTGTCCCCATAGAGCGGTGCTTGGAATTTTGTGGATTACTGTCTTTAAATTCTTTTGCCTTCTCTCTACCAATCCCGTTGTCTTCAATAATACATTGAATATGCTCCTCATCCTTTAAAAGAAACTCAATGGTCAGCTTTCCCTCGGAAATAGATCGTAGGCCGTGTTCCAGTGCATTCTCTACATAAGGTTGAACAATCATGGCGGGAAGCCCCATAATGTCGTCCTCTATTTCATCATCTACAGTAATGTCATAACTAAGTTTCGATTCAAAGCGAAGCTCCTGGTTGATGTAAAGATAGTTTTCCAAAAATTCTACCTCATCTTCCAGTGGAATGTATTCCATGTCTGAAAGCTCCAAGCTTTGGCGCATCAATCGAGCAAAAATGGCCAGATATTTTGTAGCAGAACTCAGATCATTCGAAGTGATATAATTCTGAATGGCATTTAAGGCGTTGTAAATAAAATGCGGATTCATTTGCGCTCGTAGCGCCTTCAATTGTAAACCTACCGCCTGAAGCTTAAGTACTTCTGCCTCTTGTCTTTTTTTATCTGCCTCATATTTCACCTCCATTTCCATAATCAAACGACGGTTTACCTCCGCAATTCTTTGCTCTTCCATTTGACCATGTATAACGAGATAATCGTAAGCATCTTCGTAATTATCTGTTGAAGCATAATACTCTGCTATTTCCTGACAGATTGAAGAGAGTCGTTTGTAATCTTTAACCAACCATGCAAATTCGTAGGCCTTCTGCATATGCTTCTCTGCCTTCTTATTTTTACCTTGAGCAATGGCTATTTTTGCTTTTCTACTTTCTAGCTCTGCAAAGTTCGCATAATCCTTAGCGGACTTCTCCCGATAAAGTGATTCTGCTTTTTTTATTAACAACAATGCTTCTTCATACTTCTCCCGGATAAAATAGCAAGAGCCCAAATTTGCATAGGCCGCGGCGCGTGCATCCTGACTGATGTCGTCTTTTATCTTTAATGACTTTTTGAAATACAATTCAGCGTTCTCTAATTCTTGCAAAGCCATATATCCGTTACCAACATTCAAATAATGCCAGCTCAATCGAGTACGCATTCCTAGTGTTTCACACCAATTGATCACGTTGAGGTAGGCTTTTACAGAACGCTCTTGTTCTTCACTATCTTCATATATTTTCCCAAGGCTGGAATAGATAATCGTTTTGAAATAATAATCTTTTACTGTTAATGGAGTTATCAAAGCATTAATTCGCTTATCTGCTTCCAAAAACTGTTCTATCGCAGCGGGATAATTTCTATAAATCAAATTGATGGAGCCTTCTCGGCAAATGATTCTGGACAAAAGGCTTTCATCTGGAAAATCGGCCAAAAGGTTTTTCGCCTTTTCTAACAATTTATTCGCGGCCTCAAACTTACGGAGGTTTACCAGAGTACCGGCATAATCAATATAGGCCTCTGCTTGCTGTTTCACCGTCCCTATTTCATCCAACAAGGCAATTGCCTTTTGGTAATGCTCTTCGGACAAATAGAAATTGTAGAGTTGATTCTCTACAAAAGCCATATTATTGTGAAAATTGAACTTAAAATCTGGATGCGGAAAAGTCTTCAGAATTCTTTTAAGCTCATCGAGATGAAGCTGAGCTTTTGGACAATCCGTGAAAGCGTAGTATTCAGAAAGTTGATCAAGGAGCACCATTCGTTGCTTATCATCCTCCTGTTTTTGGAGCTGGATTTCAATCTTTTTCAGATTTCTGGAAGCAGTATCAGCTAGTGATGCGATCATTGTTTAGTTTATAGGGCTAATGAAAGTCCTATCTTTTAGTTAGTATGTCGCCCTTTCTGGGGCTGTGAGAAAAATTTGCAGGCGTTGCAGTCTTGCGATTATCATTTAGTGATTTGCTTTTATTTTCGATTCCTCTATATCAAACCATCTAAGTAATTGCTTATTATAATCTTCTTCATTAAATTTCGAATTCTCCTTTACTGCCCCGTTTTCAGTGATTTTCAAGGTATTCCCCGTAATGGTTATTCGTCCTTTCTTTGTTGGCTTACTGATCAATTTTTTCTGGGTGAAATGTGATTCAGCGTTTGTCTGATGATAATTACACATTTCACTAAATTCATTTATCCCCCTTTCCTTTTCAGAAAAAATATATTCAACCGATTTCGTTTTGCCTTGAACCTTTGACACCTGAAGGTACTCATTCTTATGTTTCTCAATTACAAAATTTCCTCTTGGGTCTGATTGTAATTTATCCAATTCAACCTTTAAAGGATGAAATACGAATTCTCCAAAACCTACATCTACCAGATACTTTATATGATCCAAGTTTACGATTATAGCTAAATGGTCATATTCTTTACCAAAAGCTTTTCTTTTGTCATCATAAACTCTGGCTGAAATTATTTTGGAATCAAATCCAATTCTCTTTAAAAAGGCATCAAATAATCCATTCAGTTCATAACAAAAACCACCTCTACCTTTTAGTACAACTTTATCATAAATGTTATCCAGATCTAAATTAATGTAATTGCCATAATGAATATCTAAATTCTCGAAAGGTACATTTAAAAGATGAGCACTTTGCAAGCCCTTAAGCACTTCTAGATTAGGGCTCAAATCTCCGCTATAGTTAATTCGGTTTATATAATCTTCGATATTCATTTTTTCGTAGCTCATAGTAGCTAAATAACCTCTTTAGGGCGTTCCATTCATTTATACTAAACAATTGCAGTTACTTAAAATACAAAAAAGGCCGCATTTACAAAATGCAGCCAGTTTATTCTTTGTGTGAAATGGCGTTTACTAAAGTGGCACAAAATCGCCACAGCCGTTCCATCTTGTATTCGTTGAAGAATTTGTATTGTTCTTTTTACCACCTTGAAACTTAGACAAGTCACTGACTTGAAGATTCTGGAGGTTCTGTCCTAACTTTAAGTCTGACAGTTTCGTGTTGTTTTTTTTGCTCCCCATAGCAAGATGTTTGTTTATGTTTGTTAAATAAGAATTCGGGACTATTTTAGTTTCGCGGAAAGCCGCGCAGTTCATGATTTTCTCTATTGTAAAAATAGGTATAAATGCTTAGACTATCAAAAACAGATTTGCAAAAAAGCTGGTAAATGAAGGCTGTAAGAACACATCAAAATTTTAAAAAAGATATACCTCCCTCTATATCAATGATTTAACTTGAACACATGTTCTTTTTTGGTTAATCGTTTAAAAATATCTTAAATTTCATTTTGCAGTAAAAAACTACCCTTATGTGTAGCTAGAACACCCAATTTTGATAAAATCTTCCTTCCTAACGCTTCTCTTATATTTCTTCTTGCATGACCTTTAGCTTCTCCATAAAGGCCGGTCTTCTGCGTCTGGATACCTCTATCTTCTTTCCATCGTTCATCACCAGGTAGCCTCCGTCTCCTTTCACAAACTTGCGCATATAATTGAGATTTACGAGATGAGATTTGTGAACTCGGTAAAAGTTAACATCCTTAAGCATTTCTTCATAGTGCTTAATCGTCTTTGAAGCCGTCAACTTTTCTCCATTTTTCATAAAAATGTGCGTGTAATTATCCTCCGCTTCACAACGTAAGATATCCTTGATATCAATGAAATACATACCATCCAAAGCAGAGATGCTCATCTTCTCAAATGGGTTAGGCCGATTGCTATTCATAATCTCATTAAACATCCCAATTCGCTTACCAGTATGGTTCTCCTTATCCAAACGTATGCGGCTCACTGCTTCTTGCAGTTCATCAGGATCTATAGGTTTCAAAACATAACCAATAGAGCTATATTGACAAGCTTTGATGGCAAAATGCTGATAGGAGGTGACAAAGATTATTTCAAAGGAGATGGCCTGTGCTTCCTCTAACCGGTTCAACATCTGGAAAACCAAACCATCAGGCAAATTAATATCTAAAAAGGCGACATTCACTTCGTTCTTCTTTTCCGACAGGAGTTTAAAGCCATCTTCTATTGTCATTGCCTCTCCGATTACGGAAACGTTTTTACAATATCTGGCGAGTTGATTCTTTAGGTTGTTGAGGCCTTTGAGTTCGTCCTCTACGATAATTGCGTTGATGTTCTTAGTCATAGTAAGGTGGTTGTTTATGTGTGTTATGGAATTATAATATAATGTGGCAAGATAGCAAATATTATTAAATTGAGAGATATGTTTTGGCATTCAATCACTATATAAAATAAGTAAAAGCTAACTCCATCCGCTACTCGAGCCCAAAGAAGAGATAGTGTAAATTTTGCCTAAACTAGCTCGTTTAGGTTAGGCGAAGTATTTTTTTGTGTAATACCATTAAGAAGGAAAGCCCTTCGCTAAAATTCCATACATTTACAAAAAATTTCTAGCAGGCAAATGGCAACAGAACACAAGGAAAACTTTAGTCCACTAAAACAGAAAATTCACGAAATCATTTTTGAAGCAGATACTCCTGCTGGAAAAGTATTCGATATAACTTTATTGATCGCTATTATCGTTTCCGTAATTGCAGTGATGCTGGAATCTGTACAAGACATCAATGAACGGTATTTCGATTTTCTATACGGACTGGAATGGGTACTAACTATTTTCTTTACCATAGAATATGTACTCCGCTTGTACTGTGTCTATCGGCCAATAAAATATGCCACAAGTTTCTTCGGCATCATCGACCTTTTATCTATTCTGCCGGCTTATCTTAGTTTGTTCTTTGCTGGGACACATTACCTTATGGTTATCCGGGCACTTCGTCTATTAAGGGTTTTCCGTATTTTCAAATTGACAAAATTCCTTAAGGAGAGTTCTGTAATTTTAAACGCTTTAAGAACTAGTCGAAATAAGATTGCCGTCTTCCTGGTCTTCATTTTATTATGTGTTATAATTATTGGTTCCATAATGTACCTGATAGAAGGAACATCTAACAGTGGTTTTACATCTATTCCACGAAGCATCTATTGGGCCATTGTAACAATCACCACCGTTGGTTATGGAGACATTGCTCCTAAGACAGAATTCGGTCAATTCCTTGCAGCCATTGTTATGATCATGGGTTATGCAGTCATCGCCGTTCCTACAGGAATCGTTTCCGCAGAAATTGCCAAGGAATCTAACGAAGAGGAAAAAAGAAAAGAAGAATTAATTAGTACCCAAAGCTGTCGCTACTGCTCAATGGAAGGACATGATAGTGATGCGGACTTTTGTAAGTTTTGTGGAGAGCCGTTACATGAGTGAAAGAGAGGTGGGGAGAAAAGGGAGAGGGTGAAAGAAGAAAGAGCGGGATATATAGAGAGAGTGGTTCGCGGGTTTTCCACCCCGAGCTGCGACTCGGGGTTAATGTAGGTTCGACTCCTCCAGAGTCTGGCGTGATGGGACGTGGGTTGCGCAGGTAGTAGCTGGGGACATAATATAACAACATTTTCACGTTAGCGGGAAGTTTTCGTTTACCTTAATAGTTTATGTTAACAATAATTTTACGTTAAAAAATATGAAAGACATAGTAGATTTGATCGCAAGGATATGTATCGCTCTTATATTTCTCTGGGAAGCCTGGGATTCAATAGCCCATTATAAAGACACTAAAGCGTTGATGGCGGGCTATAACATTACTGCTGCACAGGACTTTTTGTTGGTCAGCGCCATCTTTCTCATGATCCTTGGAGGCACCTTGGTTCTTACCGGATATCGCTCTGGCTTTGGGGCTGTATTATTATTGTTATTTTATATTCCGGTGACCTTTGTCGTTTACTCCTGGTGGAACGATCCGATAGAAATTCAGCGGGAGCAGTCGATTTTATTTATGAAAAATATTGCCATTATTGGTGGGCTTTTGATGCTGTATGTGAACGGGAGTGGCCGGTATAGTATTAAGCGTTTGTTTGCGACGACGAGGGTGCCTTAACAATGGTAGATGAGTTAGATTGGGTGGATGAGGTAGATGGGGTTTCCACTGAGCGCGAAAAAATGCGCGAATATTAAGAACACATCATCCTCATTATTTCTCTAAACACATACTAATACGAATCAAGAGAAACCTCATCCACCCCATCTACCTTATCAAGCTCATCCACCCTTCTAAAAAAAAGAAAAATGAAAGACCAAAAAAAATACAGCACTATTCATTATAAGAGTTACCTCAAGCTCAATGAACTATTGGATGCACAAAAATTGCGAAGTGAAGAACTGGATGAGGTACCTGCTCACGAGGAAATGTTATTCATCATCACGCATCAGAGTTATGAACTTTGGTTCAAGCAAATCATTCATGAGCTGGAATCGGTGATTGAGATGTTTAACAATGACAATGTGGATGAACGGAGTTTTGGAACTGCCGTGGCTCGTCTTAATCGAGTGATTGAGATTTTCAAACTGCTCGTTGAGCACATCCGAATCATGGAAACCATGACGCCTTTGGATTTCTTGGATTTCAGAAACTACCTCTTTCCTGCTTCTGGTTTCCAGAGTTATCAGTTTAGAAAAATAGAGAACTTGCTGGGACTACCAGAGGAAACCCGACTGACTTATGGTAACCACCATTACGCTTCCGCTTTCTCAGAGGAGGAAGGTAAAGAGTTAGAAGACATTCGAAAAAACAGGAATCTTTTCAAGGCGGTACAGGACTGGTTGGAGCGGACGCCTTTCTTAAAATTTGGGGATTTCCAATTTTTAAAATACTACAAAGAATCCGTGGAGCGAATGGTAAAAAAAGAAGCAGCGGCTATAAAGGCTTCTGAATATCTTTCAGACAAAGAAAAGGAAATGCGCCTTCGAATGATGGGTTCTACCGACAGCTATTTTGAATCTATTCTTGATCCCAAGGTACACCAACAAATGATGGAGGAAGGTAAACAGCGTCTCAGCTACCAAGCGACTTTAGCTGCTTTGATGATCAACCTCTACAATGAAGAACCATTGTTACAAATGCCTTATCGCTTCTTGATCTGCTTAGTGGATATCGACGAATTGCTCACGACTTGGCGGCAGCGTCATGCACAAATGGTGATGCGGATGCTGGGTCGGAAAATCGGTACAGGTGGTTCTTCTGGACATGAGTACTTGGAGAAGACGGCTTCGCAGAATCATATTTTCAAGGATCTGCATAATATTTCGACTTTGTTGATTCCGAGGTCGGAGTTGCCTCCGTTGCCGGAGGGTGTACATAAGGAGTTGAGTTTTCATTTTACGCAGCGAGAGGAGTGGTAAGACTAAGATATTTCAGACTTAAAAATGCCATGTAATACCAAAACGTTATAATGTTTTTTGCCAAAGAAATGCTTAAACTTACATTTATTTTAATGATGGCCCTTGGAGCATTTGGATTCATAGGAGGAGCATTGATAGGATTAAATTTCATTCAATACCATAAAGAATTGCCCTTGAGTGTCGTTTCGTCTTTAGCCGTAGACAAAGATGAAAATATTTACGTTGCCTTAGAGTTTTATGGACATGTTCAAAAGTATTCTTCATCTGGTGAATTCATAAAAAGTTGGCGGGTAAAAAACGCACATGGAGGGTCTTTTAATATAAGACTAGCAAATAACTCCATTGTAGTTTCAACTGCAAGAGGAAACTCAATTGAGAAATACGATTTGGAGGGTAACCATATAAAAACAACTCATGCCCCAAAGGCATATACCCATACAGATAGTATTAGTGAACTAAAATTAAGCAACGGGAAAACCTATAAACTAACAGGGTTTCTAGATAAAAAAATTATACTACTAGATCAAGATCAAAGCATACCCTTAATTGAGATGAACTGGATAAACAAGTTATTAAGAGGTCCTATGCCAAGTTGGATATTGGCCTTCCTTGGAGGAATCGGAAAAACATTTATAATTGACGAACCATTTTGGCAAAAAAAAGAAAGAAATAACACCAACCTATGATACCAGGAAAACAAATCCCGCCCCTCACCTACCGCATCAACGGTCACTCCCATCTCCTACCCAATCCAGAAGAGATTCCGAAATTCATGAAAGAAAAAGAAATCTTTTGGGTAGATGACGACCGAAAATTCATGTTGCAAAAAGGATGGAAGCGTCCTGTTACGGATTCTAGTTTTTTCTTAGAAGAGAAATTAGAGTGGATGACAAAAAACAAAATTGACCATGCTGTTGTTTTGAATCTGTCTCAGTTGTATGGAAATGGTTTGCGGTACGACGAAATGAAAGACGTACTCCGTTTTCAAAATGATTTCAATGCTTCTGTGCAGGAGCGCCATCCGGATAAATTCACCTGTGGATTTGTCGTTCATGCTGGTTTTGTTAAGTCTGCGCTTTGGGAAATTGAACGTTGTGTGGATAAACTTGGGCTAAAGGTTCTTTGTTTGCCAACGCATTATATGGATTCCATCGGCACCTGGCGTTGCATCTTCGATAAGGAAACGCGACCGATTTTGGAGATGGCGAATAAGTATGGTTTGGCGGTAGAAATTCATCCTTATGATGGGGAGAAATTTATAAAATTGGAAAATACGGCTTGGCGTTTCCATCTTGTTTGGATGCTGGCGCAATGTGCCGATGCCTATCATTTTTACACCTTGAGTGGTTACCAAGATGAGTTTCCGAATATCCGGGTTTGTTTCGCGCATGGTGGCCAATTGGCACAGGTCAATCTGGGCAGAAGAATTCAGGCTTTCGATGGACGACCGGATTTATTTGAAGACATGGTTCATCCTCGAAAAGCGGTTGGACATAAAAATATTTACTTTGACACGCTGGTTCACGATACCGTTTCTATGGAGATGATGGTGAATCGTTTGGCGGGGACTGATCAAATTATTATGGGATTGGATGATCCTTATCCCTTGGGAGAAATGGAGAGCGATGCTCAGTCGTCTTATCCTGGAAAGTTGTTGGATTTGGCCTTGGATCGGGACATTGTGAATCATCGGCAGTATCGGGATATTTGGGAAGGGAATGTTATTAAGTGGTTGGGGATTGATCCTCGGGAGAGGTAGTAAGTAGTAAGTAGTAAGTAGGTTCCCTATAACGCACGATAGAAGGGAGCTAACTGCCAACTGCTAGTAGCTAACTGCTGAATTACTATATCAAAATATATGCAACAATAGAATTATCAAGATGAAAAATGAAAAAATAATCATAGTCGGTGCTGGCCTTTGTGGGACGTTGCTTGCGGTTCGTATGGCGCAGCGCGGTTACCAAGTTCACCTCTATGAACGGCGGGGTGATATGCGTTTGGAATCTGTGGATGCTGGACGTTCCATTAACCTGGCACTTTCCAGTCGAGGGTTAGCGGCTTTGGATAAAGTAGGTTTGAAGGAAGAAATATTAAAGGAATGTATTCCCATGCATGGGCGATTGATTCATCCTTTAGGGGGCGATTCCTTTTTGTCGAAATACAGTGGTAGAGAAGCAGATTACATTAACTCTGTATCGAGATGGGGACTGAATGTGTCTTTGTTAAACATGGCAGAGAAAGAAAAAAACATCACTTTGTTCTTCAACCATAAATGTATTGGCGTTGACCTGGAGAATGCGACAGCTTCTTTTAACAATGCTACTACAAACACAGCGGTTACGGACCAAGGTTCTGTAGTCATCGGAACGGATGGTGCTGGTTCTGCAGTTCGAAAAGCCATGATGGGAAAGACAACGCAACTTTTATTCAACTATTCTCAAGACTTTCTTCGACATGGTTATAAGGAACTGACCATTAAGCCAGGGACAGCTGGTGCTTATCAGATTGAGAAAAACGCATTACATATTTGGCCACGCGGTTCTTTTATGATCATTGCTTTGCCGAATCTAGATGGAAGCTTCACAGTTACGATGTTTCACCCTTTTGAAGGTGAAGTAGGTTTTAACAACCTGACGACAAAAGAAAAAGTAAGGGACTTTTTTGAAGAATACTTCCCTACCCTCATTCCATATGTTCCGAATTATGTCGAGGAGTTTTTTGAAAACCCCGTTGGCACTTTAGGTACTATTAAATGCTATCCCTGGCAGGCTTTCGGAAAGACCTTAATCATGGGCGATGCGGCACATGCAATTGTGCCTTTCTATGGTCAGGGTATGAATGCCTCCTTTGAAGATGTTCGCGTATTTGATGAGGTGATGGATGAGTTTGATGGGGATTGGGAAAAGGCTTTTTATCAATTTCAGGAGTTGCGTTACCGAAATACGAATGCAATTGCGGATTTAGCCATTGACAATTTTACAGAAATGCAAGATAAAGTGGATGATGAAGATTTCAAGAAAAAACGGAAACTAGAAATGCAATTGGAGCAACAGCATCCGGATTATTATTCTAAGTATTCGCTGGTTACTTTCCGGCCGGACATGCCTTATGTGAAAGCCATGGAGCTGGGGCGAGCGCAGGATGATCTCTTGTTGGAGATGTGCGGGGAGAAGGAGGTGAACGAGATTGAGATTGGGGAGGTTTATGAGCGGGTGATGGCTTTGGGCAAATTGGACTATTGAGCTGGGGAGGTTATTGTTGCGAACGTGCTGGATGTGGTTTTTCCTCACACAGAGGGCACAGAGTTCACAGAGCTATCGCGAGGAGAATTTTGTGGCGAACGTGAGGAATGCTGATTTTCCTCACGCAGAGAGCGCAGAGTGCGCAGAGCTAGCGTGGTGAACGTACCGAATGCGGCTTTCTCTCACAGAGCTATCGCGAGTAAATTTTATACCGAAATAGCGCTTCAAACATAACTAAACCCTAACGCATCTCACTCTGTGTTCTCTGTATTACAACTCTGTGAAAGTTTGCTGAAAAACAATATTTTGACTTAAAAACCTGACTATCAGATTATTACATAGTAGCCTCGATGCGCAATTTTAACACATAACAATATTCTCACGTTTAAAAAATCATTTACGGCTCGGCCGCGATAAGCTCTCTGTATGATTAAAAAACGATAGGTGTGCAAACCATACGTTAGCTCTGCGTTTTCTGCGCCCTCTGCGTGATTAAAAACGATAGGTAAAAAACACACCCACGCCCTCTTAAAACCAAATAGCCATTAATCAAAAAGGAAATAAAGGAAAAATGAAAGAATCAAAAGTACTCTCCGACAAAGCACAACCTTTAGGCAACTACCCTCACGTAAAAAGAGTGGGCGACTTTATTTACGTCTCCGGAACCAGCAGCCGACGTCCAGATAACACGCACGTAGGAGCAGTGTTGAACGAAGATGGGAAATGGGAATTGGATATTAAACTACAGACCAAAGCAGTGATTGAAAATATTGGCGCATTGCTACAAAGCATCGGTGCAGATCTTTCTGATCTGATTGATATGAATACCTTTCTAGTGGATATGAAAGATTTCAAAGGGTACAATGAAGTCTATGGTACTTTTTTCGATCATACTGGACCGACCCGTACTACCGTGGCAGTGCATCAGTTGCCGCATCCTAATTTATTGATCGAGATTAAGGCAATTGCCTGGAAGCCGCTTGCCTAATAGCAGATACGCTAAAATAAAAATCTACACAAAGTTTTCTCGTAGCCCTTATTCCATTTTTTTTTAACACAAAGACACATAAGAGCACAAAGCCTTCTATCGCAGAAGTCCATATAGTAAAAATATGCTTCGCATTTTTTTCACATAGTTCATCCAGCTTCTCTTTGTGAACTATGTAAAATTTACGGGACGTAAATTCTTTTGTGTCCTAATTCGTTTGGGAACTTTGTGTTCTATGTGCCTATGTGTTTAACCCCGCATTTTAGTTCGTTTTACTACGCACATTTAGTATCTTATCAGGTATTACTTCTTGGCATTCAATTCGTTATTTTTAGTTCATTAACATCGAGACAACGATATACTTCTATACTTCTCAAGCCCCAATATCCAATCGTTCAAATTGTTTCAAAGCCAAAACCAATAACAAAATACCTACGAATATAAAAAACAGGGCCGGTCCCCAAGCCACTCCATAGCCTGGCTCAAATATCTCAAAGCCCAAATATCCAAAAGGCGTCACATAACCAATCCAATCCAAGCCATCTGCTGCTTTTGCAATAGCGCTCAGAAAAAAGGCACCGAATACCAAGCCTACTGCCATTCCCATAAAATTCTTTTTAGCACCGACATACATGGAGACCAGGACTCCAATGCAGGTAAAAAAGAAAATTAAAGCAAATCCATGAAGATGCATCGTGGCAAAAATACTCCAGTCTGCTTCCCCTTCTGCAAAAGCAAAGATACCGATTAATGCTGCTAGCGTCTGCAATAGTTGGATAACAAAAGCCAAAGTGAATAGGCTCATCATTTTCGTAATAAAAATACTTTTCCGCGAAAGTGGTTTGGTTAATAAAAACTCAGCGGTACGATCTCTTTCTTCTTTAGAAAGAATAGAAGCCCCAGTAGAAGTGGTATAAATTGCAGTTATGACAATGATGTAAATGGCATAATAGGTATTGTAAACCCCCAAGATATTTCTCCAGGTTTCGGCATTCAAACCCAAGCCTTCGGATAGGCCCGCCGGCATATTTTCCATGAGTACCACCAATTCACTGCCCATTTCTTTGAAGTATGGAAAGAGAGACATTACGAGCAGGGTTAGCCCCATAACAATACTCGTCCAAATCATCAGGTTCTTTCGATTTCGTTTTAACTCTTTGGTGTATAGGTTTTTGTTCATTGTTTTTTTTATTGGGTGGATGAGGTAGATTGGGTGGATGAGGTAGATGAGGTTTCCCACTAGCGCTAGCTATGTGTATTAAGGGAATCCCCATCTACCTCATCCACCTTAAATGATTAGTCATCGACTGCTTTTCCATCTTGATAATAATTCATAAAAATAGATTCCAAATCAGGTTCTTCCAGTACACAATCTATAAGATCTAGACTGGCCATCCACTGAGTGAGTTCTTTTACAGAACCTACATATTCGCAGGTCAGTTTATTGTTAAACCAATGTGGTTTTTGAACACCTTTCGGCAAATTAAAATCCGTAGGCTTCTCTGGGAAAACTAGAGTTACTTTTTTCATTTGTTTTTTCAACAGCGATTGAATGTCCTCGGTCGCAACGATTTCTCCTTCTCGGATCAC
>CAZDTI010000222.1:0-3391 GCA_964508085.1 uncultured Saprospiraceae bacterium
AAGGCTTGAAACCATTCTTGAAACTTTTCTCCCAAAATCGGAACTTCTTTTTCCTCTCCCTTTGAAGCATAATAAATCCCTAATGTCCAAAGAAATACTGCGATTACGTAGCCAATAATTCCTGCGGCCCATCCAATCAGTGGAACAATAAATACTATGCCGCTGAGAATGGTAAGTAAGTTAATTCCCAAAGCTTGTTTGATGTGGAAATCAGCGAAGTCTGTTTTTGGTTGGTTGAGAAATAAGATGGCGATAAACCAACCAACTAAAGTGAGGTATGCAACCATACTCACAATTACATTATTGTTTGCCTTTGCTTCAATTTGATTTCTTTGATCCATGATTTTGTTTTTATTGGGCGCATTCTTTTTTGATTTGCGCTTTGTTGTAATTGAAATGTTATTTCTTTTTAGGACAAAATTACAGGTCTCTAAAACGGGACGCACTGACAAAATTCATTTTCTGAAATGACTTTTGTCAGAATGACTTTTTTAGTTATTAAAGATCTTTGGGGTAATCAAAAAATGTAAATCCAATACCATGTTAATTTTAGTAGCAGGTCATCCCAGTTATAATAAATCATATTTCGCTAATGCCCTCAGTGAGAAAATAGAAGCGAAATATTTAGAGGAAGCTGTAATTCGAAAAGAACTTCAATTAGGTGAGCAACTTAATGAAGAGGTCAAAAAAAGAATCTATGATGAAATGATCAGACAGACTAAAGATTATACAATTAATGGTGTGGATGTGGTGGTAGATGCTTCATTTGATAAAGCCGTCACTCGGGACTTATATCAAAGAATGGCAGAAGAGAATAATAGTCCTTTTTACCTGATTGAAATTAAAGAGGAAAAAGAAATCATTAAAGGTAGATCGCAGAAGAAAGGGGAACAAGACGAAATGGATTTTGAAGGTTTTCAAATAATAGAAAATTCATTTGAAACCATCGAGCAAGATCACCTTGTATTATGTGCTGATAGCATGAGCTTAGAAGATATGTTGGAAAATGCAATTAGCTATGTGAATCTTGTTTTGGAGCAGGGGTAAATTTGGTTTTTCTTTCCTTATACTTTGTAGCTTATTCCGGTCAAAAGTTGGGACAGAATCAAATGTTGACATTTCATGAGTTTTTGGAAGATGTAATAAAAGAGAAGTAAAAAATTCTAATAAATAATAACAATGAACTATTCAATTTCCGCAGAATCAAAATCTGGTAACGACGCAAAATTACAGATAAAACAATCAGTGATTCCTTTCGGTACCACTCCAAAAACGGCTAAGGAACTTCCTAATCCCGCGGAACTTCTCCTGGGAGCTTTTGCTGCTTGTGTCTTGAAAAACGTAGAACGCTTTTCAGGCTTGTTAAATTTTGAATATGATAAAGCCTCCCTTCAGCTCACTGCTTCCCGTATAGAAAAGCCTCCACATATTCATCACATACATTATGAATTGGAAATACACAGTTCTGATAAACAGTTAAACATGGTGTTGTTGAAGAAAAATATCGAAAAATTCGGAACGATTTATAATACGATAAAAGAGACTTGTAAGATAAGTGGGAATATAACCTGTTGTGTGGGGACCGAATCTTTTAATTAGTTCAACTTTCCAAATATGAACAAGAAAACACTTTTCTAAAATTGTTACAAGACAGTTGTTCTGTTGACTTACAGTTTGTTTCGGAAGCTTGGAACTTTAAGGAGGAACAATGTAGTCTCTTTGTTTTTTATGAGGTGTATCGTTATGATAAAGTGATGGGGAAGGTATTAGGACAAAAATAAAATATTATGGTTGAATGAGAAGCGCATTGGTTGAAAGCCTGCTCACCGATCTTCCAAATTCAAGATCGGTGAGCCGTTTTTCACGACTTTCGTTCAAAAGTTAATATGATTCTATTGTAGCAGTACCTTGCCTCTATCTGACTACAAAAACAGGAATCTCATCACACAAATCGACAAAGCTTTCGGTAACACTTCCGTATAGGAATTTCTGAAAAGCACTATGCCCTTGTGCGCCCATAATCACTAAGTCGAAATTATTGTCTTGAGCATATTCATTCAAATAACTTCCGATATTGTAATAATTGTTTTCCAGGAAAACCATTTCGACTTCCTCTTTTGGTAGGTCATGTTTTTCAAATAAAGTGTGATAGGCTTTTTTGTTTTCTTCCAAGAAAGCCTTTCGGTAAAGGGGACTGGTTTCTAATCCAAAATAGTAATCTGTTGGCATAAAACGGATGACATTTGCTGCCACAATTTTTACTTCAGGAATTACTTTTTTGAAGTTAAGAGCCATACGTAGTGCCTTTACCGAGTTTTCAGAAAAATCCAATGGAACTAAAATTCGTTCCGGTGCAAGATTCGTTTTCTCTGGTACGAATAAGACATGGCAATCCGATCTGCGGGCGATTCGCTTTGCAGTAAGACCGCTTCCTTCACTTTTTTGTTTTCGACCTGTGATTAACAAATCTACTTGTTTGACCGTTGTCCATTGCAATATTTTTTCATAAGGAGAACCTTCTAAAACCTCGATGTCCCATTCTGTTTTCCCAAGGGAATGTTTAAATTGGTTTGTTATTTTTTCTTGAAATTTTTCTTTGATTCGTTCATCTACAGGAGTAGCAATTGCAACCGCTCCTTCAGAAACTAAGTCCGAACCTTTCGACAAGAAGTACTCCGGAACAACATGGGTGAAATATATTTTATCTAAACCTATGACCTCAGATAATAGATGACTGTAACTTAATAAGTGATCATCCATCTTACTAAAATCGAGTGCGACTAATGCTCTTGTTATAAAACTCATTTGTTTGGTATTTTGATTAGAGTTTATGTACGGGGAATTTGTAAAAGAACATTTAGACTCCATGCAAATTCACTGTTCATAAACTCTATTGTTAAAAAATATTTGAAATTACACGAGTGCTTTTTCTGCTTCAAATTGCTCAACAGCTTCCAAGGCTTCACAGCCATACACAACAGAAGGTCCACCACCCATTAAAACAGCGACGCCAATGGTCTCCATAATTTCTTTTTTAGAAGCGCCAACTTTTAAGGCATCGTGAACGTGGAAGGCGATACAACCATCGCATCGAACTGTAATGGCAATTCCTAAGGCAATTAATTCCTTGGTCTTTGCAGAAAGTGCTCCGTCCTTTATGCTGGATTTATGCAGTTGGCCGAAGGCAGTCATTTGCTCAGGAATTTCCTGTCCTAGTTTTCCCATTAGGATATTGATTTGTTCGTAATGATTAGGATAATTTTTCATGATGTTTTTTGATTTATAAGTTTATAATTGTTTGATTAGCTAAAGCATTTATTATGTCCTGGGTAGAAATTATCCCAACGAGTTTGCCATCATCGATGACTGGCATTGCATGGAATAAGTTCTC
>CAZDTI010000222.1:3491-14315 GCA_964508085.1 uncultured Saprospiraceae bacterium
TTTGTCATAATGGTCGCAATTAGATCGAGAACATTCATTGTAAGTCGTTTTTTGAATTAGCACCTTTTATCAGTCACAAGTTCGATTTTCTCTCCGGCTGTTTCATTGATAATTGTTAGCTCTGATCCTGATTTTTATCACTGGTATCCACAGTGCTAAAAATCAATCGGGGAACTGATTTTTGTCATTTTCTAACATTTGAAAAGGAACGACATTGCAATAAAAACAATATGAAAAGGAAAATTTTAGTACCCGTTGATTTTTCAGCTTCTGCCCGCAGTGCCTATATATATGCCAGAGAAGTGGCAAAAGTGTTCAATTGCTTGGTAGAAGTAGTACACGCTTATCGCCTCCCTTACGGCGGAAATACGGTCTCCTCTTTAATGTCAGATGCGGGGAAAGTGAAGGCGATAAAACTATTGTTAGATGATTTTATAAAAGATGTTCCTGCTGAAGAGGAAAGATCAATTTTGACAAAAGTAGAAGTAGTGATGAATGTGCAAGAAGGAGATCCGGTGCCTGTCATAAATAAAGAAAGTAGGAACGGAGACGTGTTTTTGACCATTATGGGGACTACCGGAAAACATTTGTTAGGAGATTATATCCTAGGTTCTGTGGCTTCCTCCGTGGCTCAGAAAGCAGGAAGTCCGGTATTGCTAATCCCGGAAGGAGTCAGCTATCGTCATTTTGATAATATTTTATATGCCAGTAATTTCGAATCAGCTCAGCCTGAGATGATAACAGAGATTACCAATTTTGCAAACCTTTTTCGTGCAGCCATTCACTTCATTCACATTAAAGAAGCTAGCGAAAATGGAGCCTTTACGAAAACCCAGAAAGAGATTTATAACCAATTGTTTGGAGCGGAAGAATTGGCTTTTGCCTTTCATATGGAATCCGTGGAAGCTAATTCTATTGTAAACGGCTTGAACGATTATGCAGATAAAAATCAGATAGACCTCATTGTTTTGGTCAATAAAAACAGAGGTTTTTTAGACGCTTTGATGGGAGAGAGTGTTAGTAAAAATATGGCCTTGAATATAAGGCATCCGCTGATGGTTTTTCATTACCCCGGTTATGGTCAGAACGAAAAAATAACTTGAGTAGTACAAGGCTTGTTAGACGAAGAGCCATATTATATCTAATGTGTTTTTATCAATAAAAAACAAAACAAATACATTGTGAAAAATATTTTAATACCAACGGACTTCTCGAAGAATGCAAACAATGCATTAAGGTATGCCATCAATATTGCAAACCATTTTGAGTGCAAAATCCATTTGATCCATGTTTATTCTACAATAAGCAAACCTGGAATGATGAAGTCTTTAAGAGATTTTATACAGAATGATGCTGAAAAAGACTTGGCGGAACTGGTCAGCGAAAGTAAAATTAAGCTACATCGCAAAACAACTATGGTGGCAAAAGCCATTGAAGGATTCACGGAGCCGGTTATCACTGCTTATGCGAAAGCGATAAAGGCGGATCTGATTGTAATGGGGACAAAAGGAGCAAGTGGTTTCAAAGAAGTATTTCTAGGTTCTAATGCTGCAGCGGTTATAAAAGACTCCGAAATACCAGTATTGGCAGTTCCAAATAACTTTGATTACAAACCTTTGAAAGATATTGTACTCGCGGTAGATGACAATGTGGTGGGACGTGAAGATGTTGTTAGTGTTTTGACAAAATTAGCTAAAGTATACAAAGCACACGTAAGTGTTCTCCATATAGAAAAGAAGGCAGTTCCCGCTGATATCGATGTGGGAATTGATCTCTATTTGTCAGAGGTACCCCATAGTTTTAATTACAGATATAATGACAATCTCAAAAAAGGAATAGATGGATTTGTTACGAAAATAGATGCTGATTTACTATGTATGATTCACAGAAAAAGAGGCGTTTTAGAAAATCTGTTTCATCGATCAGTTGTCAATAAGGAGGTGTTTGATAGTCCGGTTCCCTTGCTAGTGCTTTATGATAATTATTGACAAAAATCATTACGGAATGTGATCTGATTCACAGAAGTAAGATGATTCTCCCTATAACTTTGTTGTATTAATAATCTAAAAATTATCAACATGAAAGTAGAACAAATTTATACGGGATGTCTGGCAGAAGCTGCTTACTATATTGAAAGTAATGGTGAAGCTGTCATCATAGACCCCTTGCGCGAAGTCCAACCTTATATTGATCGGGCAAAGCGAGACAATGCCAAAATTAAGTATGTTTTTGAAACACATTTCCACGCAGATTTTGTTTCGGGGCACGTTGATTTAGCAGCTAAAACGGGAGCAACAATCGTCTACGGACCAACCACCATGGAAACTGGATTTGAAATGTTGGTTGGGCAAGACAATCAGGAATTCAAAGTTGGCGATCTGACGATCCGATTGATTCATACTCCTGGTCATACCATGGAATCCAGTTGTTTTCTATTGAAAGATAAAGAGGGTAAAGAACTAGGCCTTTTTACAGGAGATACCTTGTTTATTGGTGATGTGGGAAGACCGGATTTAGCCCAGAAAGTAATTGCAGAATTGACTCAGGAAAAGCTAGCTGCTTATCTTTTTGATTCCCTCCGAAATAAGATTATGCCCCTGGATGATGAGCTGATTGTCTATCCTGCTCATGGCGCTGGTAGCGCTTGCGGGAAGAATATGAGTTCAGAAACCACAGATACTTTGGGTAACCAAAAGAAAACCAATTACGCCCTTCGGTCAGACATGACAAAGGAAGAATTTATTAGCGAAGTTCTGGATGGATTAATGCCTCCACCTAATTACTTCCCTCAAAATGTGATGATTAATATTCAGGGTTACGATTCACTAGATAAAGTCATGGCTAGGGGAAAAACGGCCCTCTCTCCAAAGGCATTTGAATTGGTGGCAACGGAAACTAGAGCGGTGTTGTTAGATACAAGATCCGCTAATGATTTTGCAAAAGGTTTTGTCCCTAATGCTATAAATATTGGAATTGATGGCAGCTTTGCTACCTGGGTGGGTACGCTTATTAAGGACCTTAAACAAGAGATTTTATTGATAACGGATGAGGGTAGGGAAGAGGAGGTGATTACCCGCTTGTCAAGAGTTGGTTTTGACAATACATTGGGCTATTTGGAAGGTGGTTTTGATGCCTGGAAAAAAGGGAAGATGGAAATTGATGTTATCGAATCCGTAACTGTAAATGAATTGTTAAATAGAGTGATACCAGGCAATGTAGAGATTTTGGATGTCCGAAAAAGTAGTGAATACGATAGTGAACATATTGTTGTGGCGGAAAATGTTCCATTGGATTATATCAATGAGAATATGGCTGAAGTAGATAAGGATAAAACTTATTATGTGCATTGTCAAAGTGGATATAGATCTATGGTTTTTGCTTCTTTACTTCGAGCAAGAGGCTACCAAAAATTGATTAATGTGGAAGGTGGTTTTCTAGCAATGAAAGAGAGCGGTGCATTTGAGGTGACGGATTATATTTGCCCTACAACGATGTTATAAAAATTCCATAACTCGACAGGATATACCTTATGGAATGCTGAGAAAGTGGACGTTAAAATAATGATGGGATGGCGTTTTATAAACGCTTTTTTAAAAGAGTAGATGTAATAGTCTACTCTTTTTTTGTGATACTACTGATCCTTTTGAACGACTTCTTCTTTATTGTAGAAAAAAAAATGAGTAGAAAATGATTTTCTCCCAATGATGAAAATCATTATCAACCACTAATGAAAGTCATTAGAAGAAACCTCAGTCCTGCTTAATTTTGAAGTATTATTTAATTAAAGAAAAACCAATTATCATGTTTAGAATAGAATATTTAAAATTAGGATTAGGAACAGTCATTCTTCGATTTTACCTATTGATGCTTATTGTCATAGTTGCAGGGTTTAGTGGATTGCCGGCTCTTGGTCTATTGGCTCTTCCTCTTTTCCTTAGTACAGTGCTTGGTGTTACTGTGAAGTTTGGGAAAGAGAAAAAGAAAATCAAAATAAAAGAAATATCAAAAAAGGAAGAGCTTCAAGCAGCTTAATAACAGTAAATATGAGTCATGCGAATGGCAGGTAAAATCCCAGAGGGATGGTATTTTAGTAGCTAAGAATAAACCGGAAATGATTGAGCTCCATAGGAGCGCCACCATAAAGAAGGTGCCGCTCCGATGGAGCTCGATTGATTTTTTCGCTAACGCTATAAAAATGTCGCTCCGATGGAGCTATGGTCTATACGTTTCGTTATCTTTTAGTAAATCGAAAACACAGCTATATCTACAGTCTGTTTAATCTACGATTCGAAAAAGTCATGTTTGTCCAATTTAATAAAATAACTAAATGAAGAAAATAATAGTCCCAACAGATTTCTCTAAAACGGCAGCCAATGCTTTTGCTTTCGCAAAGGCCCTTGCTTCATCTATGGACATGCCTTTAAAGCTGGTGCATATTACGCATCCTGGTGGAGTTAATGATTTAGGCATATCTGGTGATGTAGTAGACCTTAAGGCTAAAAAGGAAAAAGAATTATCAACCTTTGCTCATCAATTTGATAAAATTGGTGATTCGGAAATGGGTACTACAACTATAACCTTTGAACAAGAAGTTATCATTGGTTTTCCATCTGAGACTTTAGTTGATTTATCAAAAGAAGAAGCTTGTGAATTTATCATCATGGGGACTTCTGGTGCTAACGGAGTGCTGCAAAAAATATTTGGCTCAGTTTCTATAGATGTAGCTCAAAAGGCACATTGCCCTGTTTGGTTGATTCCATCAAATGTTACTTACGAAGGGGTTGAGCATATCTTATATACTGGAAATTACGAATCATCAAATACAGAAATGCTTAATGCAATTATCCATATTTCTGATGTTTTTGATGCCATCGTACATTTATTGCATGTCAACCTTTCTACTAGAGGGGAAAAGGCGCAGGATTATGAAAATATGTTATTAGGTGAATCGTACAAAGAGAAACTGGGAGGGAGGTTTCCGCTAGATTTAGAAGTGATTGACAGCGACTATTTCTGGAAAGGGGTAAATAGATATGTGGAAGAAAAGAGGATAGGTCTTATCGTTATGGTTACCCGCTATCGTGGGTTTTTAGAAACCTTAATGCATAAAAGTATGACAAAAACAATGATTTTACATGCAAAAGCACCTTTACTGATTTTGCATGTAAATAAGGAGAAATAAAGGCATTAAGCATCCATTTTATTCCTTCAGAAAGACAAGCTTTGCATTGCCATTAAAAAAATAACAAGCACATAGTTTGAATACTTTATACGATTTTAATCAAAATCAAAAAACCATCCTTGACATCCATTGTGATCTCTCCACCGATTTGCGCTGCCCGCATTTTTAGGTTAGACATTCCCAAGCCAGTGCTTTTCAGCTCTCTTGTATCTACCTTGCCATTATCGTGAATTTTTAGTAAGATACCATTTCGACGTTCTTTTGTAAAGTGAATTTGCATTCGATTTCCGTTAGAGTGCTTAGCTGCATTCGTAATCGCCTCTTTGCAAATGAGATAAAGATTTTGTCTAATGTGGGTAGGTAGTTTTTTGTCCAACGGAATCTTTTCGACCTTTAGTTCGAGCGCAATATTTTTTGGTTCCAAGGTTTCCATAGCATGTTCTCTAATTCGATCTAACAAATTTTCGAACTTGTCTTTTCGGGCGTCAATGGCCCAAACGGTGTCTCTCATCCGAGACATTGCATTCCTGCTCATTTCTCCGATTCTTTGCAGTTTGGGTTTCCGTTCCTTAGAAGCTGTAGTTTCCAATATTTCGCTTTGCATCATCAAGCCAGCAAGTAGTCCGCCAACATCGTCATGGAGGTCAGAGGATATTTTCACCCGCATCCGTTCCAACTTTAAAGCTTGCTGCAAGCGATACATGGAGCCCCCATAGACTATTCCAGCAATTGCGAATAAGCAAAGGGTGTAAAACCACCAAGTCTTCCACCAAGGAGTGGCGATGTAAATGTTGAGCCGGCGAAATTCATCACTCCAAACTCCGTCAGAATTAGCCGCTTTTACGTTGAAGGTATAATGACCTGGAGCCAAATTTGAATAACGAGCAAAGCCATTTCTCTCTGCATCTACCCAACCTTCCTCTTGGCCCTCAAGCTTATATTGGAGCTGGTTGTTTTTAGGGTCACTATATTCTAAGGAAACAAAGTCAAATGAAAATGTATTGTTATAATATGCTAGATCTAGTTGGCTTAGCTCTCCAATTTGTTGCATGGTTTTATAAGGTTCATCATTGACTTGGAGGCGAGTGATTTGTACTTTTGGTGGCTGTTGCAGATCCTGAATGTCTTCTGGGAAAAAACGATTGAGTCCTTTTATTCCTCCCATCCATATTTCGCCTTTGTTGGTTTTTAAAAAAGCATTGGTATTGAATTCATTAGCTTGCAAACCATCCACTAAGGAGTAGCGACGGTGGCTTTTTGACTCTGGGAAATATCGAATGATTCCTTTATTGCAAGTCAACCAAAAGCTATCAAATTCATCGGGGATTATGCAGTAGTAGCTTTCATTGGGGACACCGTGTTCTACCTCATTAAGTAACTGGCTGGATAGGTCCTGCTTGTCGATTTTTAATAAACCAGTAGAAGTAGCAACCCATAGATATTTGTCTGCTTCATAAAATCCTTTTGCATAACCAATACCTTCTATTCGCTTTAACTCAGAATAGCCATTACCATCGGATTCTAAAATAACTAAAGAGGAGGCATCTAAGGCTAAGTATATTCTTCTTTGAAGATCTTCATGAATTGTGGTAGCGGACTGAGGTTGATATTCCTTAAGAGCAGAAAAGGGAATGAAAGACATATCAGCATTGTTTTTCTTGCATTCAAAGATGCCAATATAGGTGCCTAACAATATGCGTCCGGTTTGATTTCGGTGAATAGATAAGCTATAGCCAGGAAGTTTTTTTACGTACTCGAAATGCAATTTAGCTGGGTCCCATTTTAGTAAGTAACTGAAGGTAAAGGCCCATAGTGTGTCACCCTCATCCTCCAGGAAAAGTTGTATCCGCTCACTCGAAATGTTCTCTGGATACACCGTAGGAACAAATTGAATTGCAGCACTTGCATCATTATAATAAGCAGTAGGGCCGCCATTGTAACTGCAAAAAATGGCTCCAGTTTTGCTTTCAAATATTGCATTGATATTCCGACCCCGAAAGGAAGAAGGATATTCAAATTTACGCTTGTTCAGATTAGTATAACTGACTCCAGTAGAAGTACTGCTCAGCCAAATATTGTCTTGTCGGTCTTTATATAGCCTGTTAACGCGTTTCAATTTTAGACCAAATTTCCGCTCTGGTTCCTGAGGGATTTGTCCGACAAACTGATTCGTTCTTTTATCAAAATATAAAACACTTTTTTTAGAGGTAGCTACCCACAAAAGCTGATCACTAATACTTATACTTGAGCGTACTTCTCCAATCGATTTTCCTTCGTAAGTCGTAAAAAATTTATGCTCCTTCGTTTTTGGATCGAAAACTAACAAACCATCCATCGTGCCAATATACCAACTGCCTTTTGTTAAATGAATAGTATGAACATCTTTTGAGGGAATCCCTTTTTGATCGCCTGTAAAATAAGAGGTAGGTTTATAAGAAGACGCTATTTCGATGATTTCTATTCCTTTCTTCTCGAAAAAAAGACAGGATACCACTTGCTTGACTTGCCCTTCTTGATCCAATACCGGATAGTTGCGTTGCCCATTGATGGGACAGAGGAATTTACTAGTTAATTTTTGAATATTAAATGAATAAAGTTGCCCGGTTTTCCCAATGCCAATCCTTAACCAAAGCTGTTTTTGGTTGTCCAGGTGAAAAACGTGGTAGTCTTGTTGGATCTTTTCTCCTATCTCATTCTTGATTTGAAAATGACGAAAATGATCCTGTTCCCTAATATAACAATGAAGACCTTCGTAGGTCGTAAACCAAAGATTCGATTCTTCGTCTTCGAAGAAATTACTGGTGACAATATTTCCTAGCAAACTGGTAGAATCACCAGGAACAGATTTATAAATTTTAACTTGTTTGCCATCAAATCGATTCAATCCATCTATTGAACTTAGCCAGACAAAGCCTTTTGAGTCGTGGTAAACATAATCATTAGAGGCTTGAGATAGACCTTCTTCGGGGCTGAGGTGGTGAAAGGAAAGATGCTGGGTCTGGGCATAAAAAGCACCAGGGCTGATGACAAGAAGAGCCATCAGCCAGAGCGAGAAAATCTGATTTTTTATAATAGCCAAATACTAAATTATACTTTGATAATAGAAAGCAAAGAGTCAGAACTATAAGCGCCACCGCAATTCGGGGGACAGGGCAATAGGCTGGCAACTAATTCACCAGCATTTACGCCACCAATACGTTGAGCCGTTATCGTTTTATCAGGCTCTGTTTCATTCTGAAATGTTAAGTCAACCACTTCAAAAAGCATCTCATCAAATGGCTTACCTGTGAAAAAGCTGTCTTTGAAAATTACCTTTAGCCTTTCCATATAGTTTCGACTTCTTTGAATGTTTTCTAATGTTTGGATGGTATCGGTACTAGATCCTATCCCTTCAATGGCATCTGAAAGACCATTGATTGAAAAAAGATTCGATTCATTTGCATTCGCAATATAACAACTATGGTTAGAATCCTTCATATCATTATCATCTCCATCAACACCCACTGCAATCATAACCAACTCATTATGATTGGCTGCGGGGTAAATTCGAACTCCGGCACAGCCTGTCATTTCTAATAAAGAATAAATATGTTGCCTGCTAAATTTGGCGCTGAGGTCAGAAGCTGTTGTAGAAATGTTATGGAGGTTAATAGCTTCAACGAGAGGAGTGTTGGCTGCCGTAAGGGTGCTACGGTTGATTGTGGTTTCAATCGTTTTTGACATTTTGATTTGGTTTTTTGTTATTAAAAAATAAAGGTACAAAAATAAGGTTACTATCTAAATTTAAAATAAAATGGAGATATCAGTCCCATCCTTTCTGAAGCTACAGATCTCCATCCATTGCCTTTTTGATAACTTCCCCTTTACTATTCACCTCCAAAGTTCGATAGATCTTTTTGATGTGATCTCTGACGGTATCCAGCGAAATATTCAATTTGGCGCCGATCATTTTGTAGCTCAATCCATCAACCAATGCTTGTACGATCTGTAGCTGTCGTTCCGTTAAGCCGTTTTCGTTTTTTTGTTTTTTGGGCATAAAGCGCTCGGCTATTTTTCGGGCAATAGACGGAGACATATAAGAACCTCCTTGAAAGACCGTGAAAATAGCTTCTCTGATTTTTACCAGTGGCGTTCTTTTAGAAATATAAGAACAAGCCCCAGCGCAAAGTGCATCGTATATCATATCGTCTTCCTCAAAGGTTGTCAACATAATAATATCCATATTCGGATACTTCTGACGGATGTGATAAATGCCTTGAATCCCATTCATTCCCGGCAAGCCAATATCCAATAACAATATATCTACATCTGGTTTGTACGGCATTTTTGTTTTTTCCAAAAAAGCTTCTACACTGATTACGGAACAGGCGATTTTGATGGCTGGATGTTCCGGCATAAAGGTTTCGAGACTTTCTTTGATGATGGGATCATCTTCTATAATAGCTAATTGGATTTCTTTCATAATACAAAGATAGCAGAAATTGGAAATCATCTAAACCACATTTTGATGTGGTGTAGAAATGTGAGCCACATCAAAATGTGGTTCAAGACCTTTCTATTATCCCTGATATTTGCATTGAAAAATGTGATAATAATTTAATTAATAAAAAAACCAATAATCATGTCTACCACTTTAGTTAATCCAGGTATTAATATAATGGTTCATTTAGCCAATCTTGGGGATGTCCAATTCGAAAACAAAGAAGGAAAACTAGCTGGCTCTCGAAATCAACAACGCTCTCTTCAAGGGTTTTCTTTAGAGATGACCAATCCTCCAGATGGTTTAAGCCTTGAGTATATGGCTCATCTAAACGGGATTGGAGATAGTAATTGGATCTCAGAGGGAAACTATATTGGAACTCGTGGCCAGTCCAGGCCACTGCAAGGAATAGCCATCCGATTGACGGGATCAAATTCAAGTAACTACCTAGTTAGATATAAAGTAGTGATGGGAGGCACCGGAGATTCGGAATGGTGTATGAATGGTGTCTTCTGTGGAACCCGGAATCAAAACAAACAAATTGAAGGAATCATTGTAGAGGTCAAACCTTTCAATCGGCCATCCAAACAACACGAATCTCTTTTTGTTGGCTTAAAGAATTTTAATAAATGGTATGCAGAAGGTGGTGAACAAAAAGCGGGACTTCCTGCTGGAGAGACCACAGCCCTTGATACCGAAATAAGAAACTATAGGGCAGAATTAAGCAGGTTTGAAGAATCACTTACAGCTGTAATAGATATCTGGGGTAGAATTACACCTTCGAAGTCAAAATCAGTTATCAGAGTTTATATCGAGCGCGTGATAAATAAATTAAGTCATGCAGAGCTGCTTACAAATGATTTGATCAGAAATGCTGCGCTTATTGAAACAGAAATCCATGAAGGCTTGACCTTGTTAAAATTACATATCGAAGAAGATCAAAAAGCAATTATTACTACTCAAGGCAATTTAACAGCTTCAGCCTCCAGAAAGATGCAATTAACGATGCAACTGGCCATGGCCAGAAGTGAATTAAAAGGAAGCAGGGCTTTTGTCAATGGATTAGAAACTGTTTTCTCATTTGGAATCAGCAATCCACTTAAAAAGAGGTACTAAGTGAGTTTGTTTGGTCAATAAAATATAGAGTGCGAACTTTAGATCC
>CAZDTI010000223.1:0-14198 GCA_964508085.1 uncultured Saprospiraceae bacterium
CTGATTTCTACATGGTACTAAATGAAAATGATATTCATGACATCATGACTCAATTTTATCAAGTGTTTGAAGGCCATGAAAATTTGGTTCAAGCTTTAACGGTAGATAATCCTAAACGATTTTTGTTTCCAGGTGGTGTTTAAACTTTATAGTATAAATGGAGTAGAGAATTTCATACCTTGCAGCCTAAATCTTATTAAGAGTGTTCAATAAAGTGTGTCAGCGGGTAGGTTTCCCTTTAGGGATTTAAGGGCTGCGCTAGGAAATGACACAGAGGTAGCACAGTCCCTCTTATTCATTTAATTGGGGCTAAGTCCTTTGGGTGGTTGATACTGAAAAATGAAAAAATCAAACAAAGAAAATAAGGAGCAATTAATAGAACATCTATTTAGAATAGAGTATGGAAAAATAGTATCCGTTATCACCAAATTCATTGGTGTTGATAATTTGAAAATAGCGGAAGATATTACACAAGAAACTTTCTATAAAGCCGTCAAGCATTGGCAATATAGTGGGATTCCTCCAAACCCTAAGGCCTGGCTATATGTTACCGCAAAGAACGAATGTCTGAATAAATTAAAAAGAATAAAACTTAAAAGGAATTACAAAGCTGAAGTAAAGGAATTGGAATCCAGGAATTACAAAGCGGAAGAATTGGAATTCTCTGAACAGGTAATTTCCGACGAACAATTAAGAATGATGTTTGTGTGTTGTGATGATTCTATTTCCAAAGATGCTCAGCTCAGTTTGATTCTCAAAATTCTAGGTGGATTTAGTATTTCCGAAATAGCAAATGCATTTTTCACATCGACTGAAACGATAAAAAAACGATTAGTTAGAGCGAGAAAGAAATTGAGAGAAAATAATGTTTCCTTTCAATTAACGACTAACGTTCAAAATGAAATCCCGACCATTCTTGAAGCAATTTACTTATTATTCAATGAAGGATATTCGCCTTCTGAGAAAAATAAATTGATAAGAAAGGAATTGTGTTTTGAAGCGATAAGGTTGGCCGAAATCCTAAAGAGCAATGCAATGGTTGTGGATAAAAGCAGCTGCTATGCATTGCTGAGTTTGATGTATTTAAACGCCTCTCGATTTGATTCAAGATGGAATGAAGAAAATCAAGCGGTTGAGATGAGAGATCAAGATCGTAGCAAATGGAATAAGGAACTAATCAATAAAGGAATATTTTACCTTAATAGGGGAGTGGAAAGTCAAACGGTTTCTATTTATCACATCTTATCTGCCATCTCCGCAAATCATTGCATTGCGGTTGAGTTTGACAAAACAAATTGGGCTGAAATCCTAAGCCTTTACGATTCTTTGTTGAAGATTAAGGACACACCAATCATTAGATTAAACAGAACTGTTGCTTTGTCAAAAGTGAATGGAAATCATATTGCAATCAAAGAACTTAATGAATTGAAATTAAAGACCAATATTGATAAGCATCATTTATTTCATTCCACATTAGCTGAGTTTTATTTGGAAGAAGGGAGTTATAAAAAAGCAGCAAAACACCTGAATGAAGCCATATCTTTAGCTAAAAATAAGCGAGATATTGATTTGCTAAGAAAAAAATTATCAAAAACTGTCCCCACTTGATTCTTTCAATTGTAATAAGGGTGATACTCAAATTATTAACGATTAAAATGTTTTAAACATGAAAGAATTTATGTTATTCATCAGAAGTGAGGGAAACCCTATCGCAGATTTATCACTGGAACAACAGCAAGAGCATGTACAAAAAGTAGGCTCTTTTATTAAAGAACTGGTCGGACAGCAGAAAATGAAAGCCGCCCAACCTTTAGAGATGGAAGGCTCCGTAATTTCATTCAAAAATGGGGATTTTATTGATGGTCCATTTAACGAAACAAAGGAAGTGATTTCTGGATATTACCACATTGTTGCAAAAGACTTAGAGGAAGCTATAACAATAGCTAAAAGTGATCCGAGGTTTGAAGACGGAGAGTGGAGTATAGAAATACGACCAATTATGAAAGTTGATGGAATAAATTAAACCGCACTGAAAATAGTAAAGGCTGAAAGTTTTGTCAAACATGATTCATGCGAATCACAGGTGAAAAGACTGTAGATATATCTGTGTTAGCCTTCACGAAAAGAAGAAAAGTAGCTAGCAGAAAGGCTAGAGGAAAAAAAGGAACTTGTTCGATGTAAAAATAAAGAGCTATTATTTTAGAAATGATAGCTCTAATTTTGTTTTGACTTGGAAGCAATATACATTGAATTCTTATGGCGTATATATGTTCAAATAGAAACTACGATAAGTTGATCAAAAATAAATTGAATTCTCAATTGGAGTAAGCGAAATGTTTTTTATTTTCTTTTTATAACCAAGTAATTACTTTTTTCAATTATATTTAATCAAAAATAAATTGGAAAACGAAATACACACAACACAGATCAAGCAGCTTATTGCTCAAAATAAAACGCAACAAGTTTTTGATGAACTAAATGCTGCAGCTTTTACCAAGTCAGATACCGCATTTCAAAATAATCTTATCTTATTAGAAGCTCGTTGGAAAAAACTCAAGGAAGACCGAACCAAAGGAATCCTTTCAACGGAAAACCAAGAATTGGCCACCAATAAAATCCACAATGATTTATTGGCCTTATTGGATGGAATGGGGAAGACTAAAACCACTACTCCTGATGATGCAAGTGTTCCAAAAGTTGCAGCAACCGAAAAAGTCAAAAAGACTTCATGGAAATCCATACTGACTATCCTGGCAGCAACTATAGCCGTATTGGCAGGGATAGCGGAAGTATCTGGTTACTCCCTTCGAGACTGGTGGGAACAAAAACCATCAATTGAAAACAACAATGATCTGTCCCAAAAGCCAAGCGATACGGGCTCTCCTATTGCAACGATACCTGCAGCACCCACTCAAACCGATACTTCAGGTCAATCCTCCACAACCGATAAACCTAAGGAAGCAGTAAAGGAGGAGCTACCCAAAGCTAAAGCAAAATTACAAGTCCAAATCCGGACCCAGAAAGGTCAACAGGATTTGGTTTTTAAAGAATCCGAAGAAGTCCATCTTTTTTTTAAAGTCAACCGACCTTGTAAGCTACGGACCATTTATCGACTGGCAGATGGTCTGCTGATCCTATTGGACAATGACCGAATCGTAAACACAGCCGAAACGAATAAGTGGGTACAGTTGAGTGACGGATTTGAAGTGGCGGCCCCCTTTGGTGTAGAAGAGTTATATCTCTTTGCACAAGAGAAAAACTTCCCGACTTTACAAACGGAAGAAAAAGATGGCTATACCATCATTAAAGATGAACTCCCCACTGCCTTATCCAAAACCCGGGGACTCAAGAAAAAGCAAGTCTTTGCTGAAGACAAATTGAATATCACCACCCAAAAAAATCACTAAGATGAATCGCTACATTTTTTTACTACTTTCTCTTTTCCCATTTATAGTAAATGCCCAAAACGATAAACCTATACTGACGCTGGATATGGAAATGCATACTGCGATGATAAATCGGATGGACACAGACGCTACGGGAAAATATGTACTGACTTGTAGTGATGATAAAACAGCCAAACTATGGAGTGTGCTTACTGGAAAATTATTACAGACGTATCGCCCTCCAATAGGAATGGGAAATGAAGGTAGCCTCTACGCTGCTGCAATCATTCCTAATGGGAAGTACGTTGTGGTGGGGGGCTGGACAAAAAGTAGAAATCATTGTGTTTATATTTTTAATACCCATTCAGGCATCTTAATGCATCGTATAGGAGGTTTAGAAAATGTAATAAATGATTTAGAGTTTTCAAAAGATGGACAATATCTGGTAGCTGCATTAGGAGGGGGAGAAGGAATCCGCGTTTATTCTACAAATAATTGGACACTAAAAGAAAAGGATACAAATTATGGAGAAAGAAGTGAGAATATAGCCTTTGCTTCAAATGGAACTTTAGCGACGGTCTGTGATGATGGTTATATTCGTTTATATGATCGCCAATTTCAATTGCAAAAAAAAGTAAAAACTACTGGAGGAAAACAACCTTTTTCTTTGGCTTTTTCTCCTGACGGAAAACGATTGGCCCTTGGTTATTATGATAGTCCTACATTACAAGTGCTGGATGCTAGAACTTTAAAGGTATTATATGCGCCTGATATTACGGGTGCTGATACTAAAAATAAAAGGCTGGATAAAGTTTCATTTTCCAAAGATGGTCAACAATTAATCGCAGGAGGCTTTTATTCTAAAAAACAGACTGATGGAAATTGGTGGCACTTAATCCGTATATGGGAAAAACAGGGAAGAGGAAATTATCGGGATTACCCTGTGGCGGATAACTTAATAATGGATATAAAGCCTCTGAAAATTGGGAATATTGCCTTTGCAGGTAGTCAACCAGATTGGGGTGTCTTGGAAAAAAATACGTGCAAAAAAATCATCTATCAATCTGCGTCATTAAATGACCATAGAAAATCAGAACTTTCTCATTTTAAAATCAATAAAGACGGTAGCCAAATCGGGCTTACCCCATTATATAAAAAGCCTCTTAGCTTTGATCTCAATACTCGACAGCTAGTAGAACAAGCGGCTACTTTTACAGGGTATCAGGAAGAGTCAGGAGAAATAAATGTTTCCAATTGGGACGACAGTTATACGCCAAAACTCAATGGAAAATCACTTTCTTTTTTAAAGCAATATGAAATATGTCGATCTGTGGATATTGCTAATCATCAAGAAGCCATCGTATTTGGAGCTGAGTGGAGTATTTGTGCCTTAGATGCAGCCGGAAAAAAAAGTTGGAACACCTCTGTTCAAGGAACAGCTTGGGCTGTAAATATTGCTGCTAATAACAAAGTAGTGGCCGCCTGTCAGGGAGATGGCACCGTACGCTGGTATCGGATGAGTGATGGCACTTTGTTATTGACCTTGTTTATTCATCCTGATCGTAAGCGATGGGTATTATGGACGCCTTCCGGTTATTATGATGCCTCGGCAGGGGCGGAGGAGTTTATTGGCTGGCATGTCAATGAGGGAGAAGATACGGAGGCTTTGTATTACCCAATTAGTAAATTCCGAAGTATCTATTATCGTCCTGATGTGATAGATCGTATTCTACAAACAGTAGATGAAAATAAGGCTTTGGAACTCGCCGATAAGGCGGCTAAGCGCACTACTTCAAAAAAGAGAGATATCGTTGAAGAATTACCTCCTACGGTAAAGATATTGAGTCCAACAACCGGTACAGCAGTACAAACCAATAATATAGAACTGGAGTACAGTATAAAATCTCCAAACAAGGAAAAGATAACGGGCGTAAAAATATTAATAGATGGCCGCCCGATAGAGAATGACAGGGGACTAAAGCCTTCGGGAGCACGTCATAAAACCACCATTAGGGTGCCTTCCCGAAACTGTACGGTATCCGTTATTGTTGAAAATCGTTTTGGCGCAAGCCCTGCGTCAAATATTGATTTGGAATGGCAGGGGCAATTGCAATTGTCCATAAAGCCCAACCTTTATATCCTTGCCATTGGGGTGGCCGACTATGATGATGACAACTATGATCTGGACTACCCCGATGATGATGCTAAGGCATTTGTAAAGGCTTTGGAGAAGCAGGAGGGTTTGTTGTACAATCAGGTGGTTCCAAAATTATATACGGATAAGGAGGCGACAAAAGATAATATTCTGGATGGTTTACAATGGTTGATTGATGAAACGACTCAACGAGATGTAGCTATGTTGTTTTTTGCCGGCCATGGAATTGAAGACACACGAGGTACTTTTTATTATTTGCCAGTTGGGGCAGATGAAAAATACAAAAGACGAACTTGCCTAATGGAAGCTGATATTCAGGAAACGGTTTCGGTGGTCACGGGAAAAATTGTAGTGTTTATGGATGCCTGTCATTCTGGAAGCGTGATGATGGCCAGTAACCGTCGAGGAAGCAATCCTGATATTTCCCGTATTGTCAATGAATTGATAGACGCTGAAAATGGGGCTGTGGTTTTCTCTTCCTCAACTGGACGTCAGTCTTCTCTGGAAGACAGTCGATGGGGGCATGGTGCATTTACTAAAGCTTTAGTGGAAGGCTTGGAAGGTAAAGCAGCATTTGAGAATGAAGGAAAAGTAACTTGTAAGTCACTGGACTTATATATTACTAAGCGGGTAAAACAACTCACGGGAGGTCAACAAACACCTACCACTAATTATCCACCAAATGTTCCTGACTTTCCAATTTCGATCATAAAATGAAAAGCGATTAACCAATGTTTTGAAAGATGGGATCATTTAATATGATCTAATAAATAACAAAATATTCCCGCCCACCAGCACTGCTGTCTCTACTTATCTGAGTAACTTAAAGAACCAATCAGATAAGTGAAGTAAATACCTACGCCATGTTATTGAGTTGTTAAACCAAATTAAAGTGATGGTTTTGCATTAGCGATAATTTAACTTGTATGTAAAATTAAACCTAGCCTAGAAGGAGTCGAATTTATTTCTAATCTGATAATGCTCTCGGTCATTTGTAGTGGGTGGATAGGTAGATAGGTGGATAGGTGGATAGGTGGATAGGTGGATAGGTAGATAGGTAGATGGGGGCTCCTTCTCCCGCCCGCCTTCGGTCGGGCTGGTTCGCAGTTCTTTACGCTAGAGGGAAGCCCATCTACCCCTAAATATCAAATCCACTATATATGACCTAGAACCTTTAATAATATTTACAATGCAAAATCATAGCGTTTTCCAAAACATAATTTATTGTTTAATCATTTTTACAATACTAATAACCACCATTAGTTGTCATCAGAAAACCACCAACGAGGGGCTCAAAATATCCTCAAATACTGAGTCGGTAAAAACACCAGAAATTGTAAATAAAAAAAGTGAGTCGAAAGAGAAACCCGCAGTAATGTACAGGTCTGAAGATCTGGGTATGACCTGGTCTTCATTTGCCAAGGGAATTCCAGAAGAAGCGACTTTAAGCGGGATCAAAGAGGAGGGCAATAAAGTTTATGTCACCACAGATTATCACGGAATCTTTGTTACTTCAGACGGTCAAAACAATTGGCTTTCCTTAGAAAGTGAATCCCTAAAAGGCTTGGATATTAATTGTATTGAAATCGATGGAAATAAATTAGTAATAGGTACTTTGAGAAATGGAATATTGGTTTCAGATGATGGCGGATCAAATTGGAAGAAAGCGAAGACAGGTATTCCCGATTCGCCAATCAGAGCATTTATAAAATCAGGCAATAAGCTATATGTGGGGACTGATTCCGGAATATTTGAATCAGTCGATATGGGAAATACTTGGTCACACAGTTTTGGACAACTGCAAATTCTTGGTTTTACTTCCTTGAACGATAAGCTTTATGCGGCTACGCAAAATGGAGTGCTGATGTCTGAAGGCGGTTCTGAAAATTGGAAATCTATTTACAAGGGCGATGCGCTTCATGACATCGGCAACGACGGAAAATATATTTATGCAATGACTATTGGTCAACAGTTACTTAAAACACAAAATGATGGAGTCGTTTGGGAAAATGCACAAAATGGAATAGCCCGCCCTCCTAATTATTATACTAATGAATTACAACATATAGGAAACAATATTTTTTCAGCTCAATGGATCGGAATTTACCATTCCTCAGATAATGGAAAGCATTGGAGAAAGCTTGATGACTTACCGGAGGCTACTGCATTTTCTACACTAGAAGTAACTAATTTTGGAATCATCGCTGGTATATCGATCAGATAAATAAACTAGACAAGCGGTATTGGAAATCTATGATTCTTTTGTAATTTCAAGCTCAATAACGATCCCAACAATGTCTTTATGAATTTACAGAAAGAACTTATTTTGCCATGTGGAGCCAAATTGCAAAATCGAATTGCGAAGTCCGCAATGAGTGAGAACATGTCTCCAAGGCATCATGGTCCCACCAAACAACTCATCCATGCTTATAAACGATGGGCGGAAGGCGGTTCTGGTTTGATTTTGACAGGTAACGTAATGATTGACCGAAAGGCAATTGCAGAACCCGGAAATGTTTTGGTGGAAGATAAGTCTGATTTTGAATTGTTGCAACAATGGGCAAGTGTTGTTAAGGGAACCAACTTACATCTTTGGCCACAAATAAACCACCCCGGTCGACAAGCTTTTGGAGCAATAAACAAAGAAGTCGTAGCCCCATCTAACGTAAGAACGAATGTAAAAGGAATGTCGGCATTGTTTAAACAACCTAAAGCATTATCAGAACCAGAAATTTTAGAGATTATAGAACGCTTTGGCAACACCGCCGCTATTTTGAAAGATGCAGGCTTTACTGGGGTGCAGATACACGCGGCGCATGGCTATCTGATCAGTCAGTTTCTATCTCCATTGGTGAATCAACGAAAAGACAAATGGGGTGGGAGTTTGGAGAATCGTGCACGGTTTGTTAAAGAAGTGTACCGGAATATCCGAGCAAAAGTTGGTGATGGTTTCCCAATAGGAATCAAAATCAATTCAGCAGATTTTCAGCGAGGTGGTTTCACAGAAGAAGAATCAATGGATGTAGTACAATTGTTAGATGGAGAGGGTGTGGATTTGATTGAAGTCAGCGGTGGTACCTATGAACAACCAGCCATGATTGGTTCTGCACAGAAAAAAAGTACACAGGAGCGAGAAGCTTACTTCTTAGACTATGTTAAAAAAGTTCGCAAGTTATTGAGAGCGCCATTAATGTTGACGGGTGGTTTCAGAACGGTAGCCACTATGGAAAAAGCCATTGCAGGAGGAGCCTTAGATGTTGTCGGGATTGCTCGTCCTTTTACCTTGTATCCGGATTTGCCTAATCGAATTTTTGAAGGTAAGCTCTCCCGACTTGATATTCCTACGCCAAAAACTGGACTTAGCATGTTAGATAGTAGTGGTTTTGTAGATCTAAAGTGGCATGAGGTTCATATTCATCGATTGGGAAAAGGGAAGACCCCGAACCCAAAACTAAGTGCCTATTCGGTGATAGGTCACAATATATCGACGATTATGAAAAAGCTATTGCTTGGGAGATGAAAAAGCTATCGCTAACAAAAGTACTGGAATCATAAACGCTAACATAATAATATAGAAATGATAGGATTAGAAACGGATCGATTAATTTTTAGACAATGGAAACATTCTGATTATAATTCAATTGCAGCATTTTATCAGGATGAAGAAAATGCTCGCTTTGTTGGGGGAATAAAGAACCGGGAAGCATCATGGCGTTTGATGAGTACTTACATTGGTCACTATGCATTGAATGGATATTCTTACCTGGCTATTGACGAAAAAGAATCTGGTAATTTAATTGGCACTATTGGTTTATGGAATTATGTTCCCTGGCCAGAACCAGAATTAGGTTATTGGTTGTTACCTACTGCTCAAGGAAAAGGATACGGTACGGAAGGTGGGATGGCGGTTAAGAATTTTGCGCTTCAAACCTTAAAGTTGAATTCTCTGGTCAGCTACATTGATTCTGCAAATGAACCGTCTAAAAAGTTGGCGCTTAAAATTGGTGCGACCTACGACAAAACCATAGACCTGCTTGATTTTGGACCTCATGAAGTGTATCGGTATAAGTAAATGAATTTGACTATGTAATGAAAATGTTACCTTTGGGATTAGAGCGCCTCTGAGAACTATAAAACATTTCAAGAAAAACAATGACTAAAATGAATGCTAAAATCACTCAATCACCGTTCTCCATTTTTATGGTTTTATTCCTATCAACATTAATATTCTCTTGTGGAAATGATGATGATGAAAATGATGGGGGAGATGGTGATATTGATGAAACACCAGAGTTTTATGTTGAAGAGGATTTGTTTCCTTGTCCTAGTGAAGTCATTGATCTGTCAACAGTAAATTTTCAAATAAACCAGGCCTATGAATACGATAATCTAATTATTGGTGGCGGCTTTAACAATATGGTTATTTTCAATCCTGTAACCGATGTACTTACCAGAATCGATACATTAGGCGTAAATCAATTTTTAGAATACGAAGGGAAATTGATGATTTGTGCGGAAAAAGGTTTATACAGTTTAGACGGGGAACAAAAGATCACACTGGAAGCTGAGGAGCGATGCTATTCGGTGCTGATAAACTCGAATGGTGAATTTTTGATGACGAGCAATGACAAAAAAATATTAGCCTGGAATGCTGCTCAGGGCATAACGGCTCATACTGAGGATCACCAAAGCAATTTTATAGATCTGTTCGATTTAGTGGAGCTTAGCAATGGGGAATTATGGGCGGTTACTTTAGCGGGTGAAATTGCACGATTTAAAGATCAGCTTTTTCTAGATATGTATGACATCGATGACATTCCAATGAGTGAATTTGTCCTTGATGCTCCGATGTTTTTGACCGCTTATGAAGACGGAGCTATCTTAGTCACTAAGAATGGACTGCTCTATCAAATATTTAAGTATACCAATGATCAAGAATGGGTGACCTTATTTGATTCTGAAAGTGCACCTAGTTCTGACGAAACTACAGCGGTCATAATACCTTCGATTACGGACATCTTAATCCGTGAAGATAAGCTGTACGTTTCTACCACTGTGGCAGGCTGCAAAGGATTTCAAGTGTTTGACATAACCAAAAACGAATTGCTATCTCCTGAAGATTACCATCCTCAATTTGATACAAATTTTGACTCCCAATGCATCAATGGATTGGACTATGGTGCCAATGGAGATCTCTTTACAATTTCCAATAATCAGGTTTTGATTTATGATTGTAATTAGAGAAGAGTTGTAGTTGTAGTTTTTCTATGTGAACTTTTGCGGTCGGGGACCTCGCTTAATATTGAGCGGGCAAGCTCGATTTACTTGTATGATTAAATAACGAATTTCAGGAGCCACTACAAGTCAAATTTAAACCTCAAAAGCTCCAGGAGATTGTACACCTTCCTCATCATTCCTTATCCACTCTTTTCCTAAAAAAATCAATTCCAAATACGTTTCCAAAAATAAATTTTTTGTAGGTCGCCCTGATCGCTATGACTTTGCTGTCAATCTCTAAGGAGTTGGAGCCAACGATGTCAATCTCCTTTAGACGCCTACTTTTGATAAGAAGTATTGGTGATAACCTCCACTACGCCGAAAGAAGGCGCACTGACAATATAGTTTTGTAGCTATCAAAACACAAAACTTATTTATTATGAAAAATAGTTTATTGGTAGCGCTGCTTTCATTGGTCTTTGTTTACAATACGGCTCATGCGCAAAGTAAAAAGGATTCTATTATTCAGCAGGAAATTCAGATTAAAGAAATTAGAAAAGAATTCCAACGTATTGAACAATCCAAAAACCTGGAAATTGTTACTGCTTATTACCGTCCCGAGTTTATAAATGATACCAAAGATTACACCGCTTACTTTGATCGTGGGCGGCTGGTAAAACTTAGAGTCTGGAGTGTTTATAAAGCTCGTACTTCCACGGTCTTATATTATTTGAAAGATGATCAATTGTTTTTTGTATTCGAAATCTTGCAAGACGATTTCAAAGGGGAAAAAAGAGAAGAGCGAACTTACCTTTATAAGGATACAATTATAGAAGCCTTTCTCAAAAAAGCATCATCTGAAATACTAGAAATGGGGCAAGTGGAAAATCTACCCCGACCTTACCTTTATCGAAATCAAGGCGCTGCTCAGTCTCTATTGAACGATCTCCAAATGCATAAAAATCAATTTGACTCAGCAAGGGGTTAATCTTTAATGCTTAGTTTTCAATCCTTAATCTTAAAACCCTCAATCGAAATCATAAAATAAAAACCTCTCCGACCACCTAATTCTTTTCTGAAAAACATTATTTACCGAATCTACAAGCTACCTTTGCGCGAAATAAAAAAATCATGACTACATTCCCAGAATTAGGAATAAGCGCATCCTACACAAAAGCACTCAAGGAACTCAACATCGTAAACCCCACTGAAATCCAGGCGGCAGTTATCCCCATCCTCCTAGAAGCAAAGGTAGACTTGGTCGGCTTGGCCCAAACAGGAACCGGGAAAACAGCGGCTTTTGGATTACCCGTCCTAAACTACATTGATGCCAGCAAACCCGAAGTGCAGGGCTTGATCATTGCGCCAACACGGGAGTTGGTACAACAAATAAAAAAGCAACTCTTCAAATTTACCAAATACGTTGACCAGAAGATTTTTGTAGAAGGCGTTTATGGCGGTGAGAAAATAGAGCGGCAAATGAAGGCCTTAAAAAGACCGACTCATGTGGTGGTCGCTACACCGGGGCGTTTGATTGATCTACTAGAACGTAGAGCGGTAGATATTTCTAAGGTTAAAACCCTAATTCTTGACGAAGCGGATGAAATGCTTAGTATGGGGTTCAAAGAAGACTTAAATAAAATTTTAAGACACAGTAACCATAAACGAAATACCTGGCTGTTCTCCGCTACGATGCCGCAAGAGATTAAAATGATCATTAAGAATTACATGGCTCCTGATGCAGTCAGAATTGAGCTGAACAAAAAAGCCATGGTCAATGAAAACATTTCACATCATTTTATAAATACCAAGATCAAAGATAAAGTAAATGTCATTGCCAGAATTCTCAATAAAAAGAAAAAGGAGAGAGGCATCGTCTTTTGTAGAACGAAAGCAGGAACACAAGCCCTGGCAAAAGAATTGCAAGGCCAGGGTTTTGCCGTCGGCGCACTAGAAGGCGACATGCGACAACAGGAACGCGACAAGGTGATGCGTGCTTTTAAAAATGAAAGCCTCCAGGTCTTGGTGTCTACAGATGTTTCAGCAAGAGGCATCGATGTCAACAACCTCACTTTTGTATTGCATCATCAATTGCCAGACTACCTGGGGTATTACACGCATCGAAGTGGCCGAACGGCTAGAGCTGGTAAGACGGGGCAGTCCATCGCGTTGATCGTTCCGGGAGAGATGCAGAAGTTGATTGAGACGCAGAAGGCTTTGGGGATTAAGTTTCGGGAGATGGCGATGTGATGGGGGAGAGGATTAAGGATTGAAAATTAAGAATTAAGAATTAAGGATTGAAAATTAAGGATTATTCCCTCGAACGTGAATACGGTGTTGTTTTGTGTCTGAGTGATAATCCTAAATCCTCATTCCATTCGTAAGCAAGGTAGTCTCTCGGGTCAGAGGGAAAGGGAATGTTCAATAAATGGTGTCCAAATTGAAAGCGTAAAACATAACAGCTTAATATTGAGGGCTTTGCGTGCTTAGCGAACTTTGCGTTCACCAAAAAATGAAGACTCCCGAGGGAAATAATCCTTAATCCTAACATCCTTAATTCTTAATCCTCCTCCATTCGTAAACAAGGTAGTCTCTCGCGTCAGAGGGAAATAATCCTTAATCCTAGCATCCTTAATTTTTAATCCTCATTCCATTCGTAAGCAAGATAGTCTCTCGCGTCAGAGGGAAATAATCCTTAATCCTAACATCCTTAATTCTTAATCCTCCTCCATTCGTAAACAAGGTAGTCTCTCGCGTCAGAAGGAACTAATCCTTAATCCTAACATTCTTAATTTTTAATCCTCATCCCTCATCCCTCCTCCCTCATTCCTCATTAAACAGCCTTCCCATCATCAAAGGATGAAGCCATTTTACAAAATTTCCATTCTTACCAAACAACCAAGTAACCCTATTTAGCATCTATAGCCTGATAACCTCTGTTCAGTTGTTCTCTGATAATTGGGGGAGTATTTATATTTGCTAAAATATGATGATGGATAAAATAAAAAGCATAGTCTTAGTTCTCAGTCTCTTGTTTGTATTTGGCAACGTACAGGCACAACAATCATTTGGCGTGATGAGTGATTCCATTGTTACCAATTTCATAGAAGAGAAAATAATAGCAGATTATGGTTTTATGGAAGTTTTGGTCGATTATCGAGACTCAACATTTAAAAGGACCTTATTGATTTATCAAAAAGCTGGACAACGTCTTCAGAAAGTGATAAGTGGAGGTTGTGCTTCAAAGGAACAATTGGAAAAGATGGTAAAGCACCTCCAACGTCTAGAGGAATTGATTATAGATCGAGACGAAAAAATGAAAAACCTTATTAGTGACTCGAAAATTAAACTGCTTGAATTAACTTTAGAAAAATATACAGCTAGAATCAGCAAAGAAAAACAATTAAGTTTGATTATTAATAGAGACATTATATTTCATG
>CAZDTI010000224.1:0-14144 GCA_964508085.1 uncultured Saprospiraceae bacterium
TCTTCGTCAACCCCGCCAAATACGTCCGATCCAACTTCTTCACCGTATAGCCTAAACTCTCAAAGATTCGTCTGACAATACGATTACGGCCAATCTGAATTTCGATACTAATTTCATTTTTTTCAAAAGACTTTTCCGAAAGGTAATGTAGATTCTTAACCGGAGCCAATCCGTCTTCCAATTCCAAGCCTTTTTTTATCTGATCAAAATGTGCTTGCGTCACTGGCTTATCCAAAACCACTTCGTATATTTTACTCACCTTATGGCTAGGATGAGTAAGCTTTTTTCCAAGGTCGCCATCATTCGTCAGTAGTAGCAACCCCGTTGTCTCTCTATCCAATCTCCCTACCGGAAAAATACGCTCTTTGATCTTCCCTTCCAACAAATCAATTACAGTCCTTCGATTTCGTTCGTCACTGACAGTTGTAATCGTATTCTTAGGTTTATTCAACAAGATGTACACTTGGCGTGTTTGTGGTTGAATGAGTTTGTCCTCATGCTTCACTACATCTCCTTCTTGTATCTGATAAAAAGGTTCCAGTACTACTTCTTCGTTGACTTTTATCAGTCCTTGTTTTACTAATTCAGCGGCAGCACGACGGGAGCATACGCCACAGTGTGCGACGTATTTGTTGAGCCGCATTCCGATGACAGAAACGGGTTCACGTCCTTTGGGGGCTTCTTGGCCAGGGTTGCGGGCTTTGTTGAAGTTTAGGGATTTTTTCCCGGAGCGTTTATTATTTCTTTTCATGAATTTTTTCTGTTCTAGGAGCATAGCTCCGGTAGCGTTTGTAACAATCACAATAAGAATAAGAGCCCATTCGGCTAGCTCAGGGCAGGCAAGCTCTGGCAGCGTGAAAAACGCACCATTCTGCTGGACTAACGGGGCCGTAGCTATGCTACTCTAAAAATTTCATTCTGAAATTTTCTACAAACGGGGACACCACTACGCGGTTTTGATTTTTTTCCTCCGGCAAGCTCTTACTTAAATGGGTACCATACAAAGACCACTGCTCATTCACGTAAGGAGAAAGTTAACAGTTAACAGTTAGTTTAAAATGGAATATCCTCATCGTCATTCATTCGGGAGGATCTTGTTATGATATTAGTTGTCGAGCCCGGATCCATGCCGCCTGCGGAGAGCAGTTGATTGAAGTCGGGATCGTCCAGATTCGAGAATTTTGCGAAGCGGTCTGTGAATTTAAGCTTTACGGTATCCAAGGCTCCGTTACGGTGTTTAGCGATGATGATTTCTCCGACTCCTTTGAGCGAGTTTCCTTCTTCGTCTTCGAGGATAGAGTAATATTCCGGGCGGTAGATGAAGGATACGATGTCCGCATCTTGTTCTATCGCACCCGATTCTCTCAAATCCGACAACATTGGTTTCTTATCTCCTCCACGCGATTCCACCGCTCTACTCAACTGCGACAGTGCGATAACTGGCACACTCAATTCCTTCGCCAATCCTTTCAAAGCTCTGGAGATTCCTGAAATCTCTTGTTCTCTATTTCCTTTTCCTGCCTCTGGGCCACCGCTCATAAGCTGGAGGTAGTCAATAATGATCATCTGAATATCGTGCTGCATTTTCATACGGCGACATTTTGCACGAAGTTCGAAAATGTTGATACCAGGTGTATCATCAATATAGATGGGTACCTCACTCATTTTTTCGATGGCACTTTGCAATTGCTGCCATTCGTAATCTTCTAATTGACCACTACGCAATTTACTACCCGAAATTTCTGCCTCCATAGAAATCAAACGTTGAACAAGCTGAACATTTGACATCTCCAGAGAGAAGAAAGCGACGCCTTTGTTGAAATCTACAGCGGCGTTTCTGGCTAGAGCTAACGTAAAAGAAGTGTTATGAGTCACGGTCATATCCTCCAATAGGAAAAGTTTATTACCATCAATTTCAAAACCATAGTAATCGTCTACCTTATCATATTCTACCTGGATTCCTGTGACCTGCCAATTCACCTTGCTCTTCCATGGATTTGCGATTTTCCTTTTGATCTTCACAGGAATACGATCTACATCTCCATAGATTCTGACTCTATAAACTTCCGTTTCGTAACCAATGGATTTGATGCTTACTATCTTTGGAGTTAACGAAGTTCTAAATCCTAAAGAATCGCAAAGGAATTTTATATCCTGAGCGAGCTTTTTATTTTTTTGAGTTATTTCATAACCATTCGATTGTACATTGTAATGACCATCAGAATCTAGTAAACCTGCGAGTAGTGCTAATCTTTTCTTCTCAGAATTGACTAAATAGGTGCTTGGAATATGTTTGTTATTTAACACTCCAATATTCCGCAATTCTACTTTTAGAGAATACCCTTTATTCCCGGTATAGCCACCAGTTATATTATACTGTGGGCATTTCTTTGGATTATTATGGTACTTTTTCAACGTTAATCCTAAATCCGTTGCATACTCTTCTAAGTAGGCCACTACTTCCTCATCTGTATTTGAAATTTCGGACTTGCTTGCCACTCCATCTCCTAACCAAAGGCCCAGAAAGTATGGGGTGAGCGGCACCTCCTGTTCCTTAAAGTCTACCCCTACTTTATAACCTTTGTAATTCGTTTTAAATTTATCCGCTTTTGGCAAATAGTCTTTTATTGAAATATTCAGAATATCTCCATTCTTGTGCGGTCCTTCTGTGCGGCTTCTTTTCAAAGAAAGAATATGACTTTCATTCACCCGATAATCAATTCCTTTGTTTTGACGAACCCAATACATTTTCTCTTGACCTCTTGCCAATGAAAGTACTTTACGCGGCTTAGAATCATCTCCCATCAACTCTTCTCCGACTTTAACATCTTCCACTTTCTTTAGGGAGCCATCATACATTAAAACCTTAGTCCCTTTCCCTAGACATTTCCCCATCCCCGGCCTAGCCGCCACAATAATCAAATCCGAAGGCTGCCAACCCGAGGTCAAGCGATCCAAATCAGTAAAACCTGTTGGGACCCCCGTCAATCCTGCAGAGTCTTTTGCTGCTAAATCTTCCAACTGTTTCAAAGCTCGACTGGTCAAGGTTCCCATCGATTCATAACTACGACTCAGGTTCTGCTGTGTAATATCAAACAGCCCTTGCTCCGCCTCATCTAACAAGCTGAATACATCCGTAGTATCTTCGAAAGCATCTTTAATAATTTTGGTGGAAACCCTAATCAGTTCTCTCTGAATGTGTTTCTGAGAAATGATACGTGAATGGTATTCGATATTGGCAGCAGAGGCGACACGGTTGGTTAATTCAACGAGATAATATGGGCCACCAACCTGGGTAAGTACACCTGCGCTTTTGAGTTGCTCGGTTACGGTTAGCAAATCGACTGGTTGCGTTTTCTCAAAGAGGTGCAACATTGCTTTATAAATCTCTTTATGCGCATCCAGATAAAAACTTTCAGAAGTAATAATGTCCAAAACAACAGTGAGGGCGTCCTTATCGAGCATGATCGCTCCTAACACCGCTTCTTCCAATGGAATAGCCTGAGGTTGCACCTTCCCATACAATTGGGTAGGTACATCAGCTCCCTTCTTTTTCTTGTAGTCCCCTTTTCCTTTGAAAGAATTGTTGTTATCTGACATTTACTTTTGATTTTAACCAATTAACAAATCTACGGTATTCTGTAAAGCTTTACTAATCCCTTAGTCCACAGGAGTTATCCACAGATGTTGGTAACTATTCCAAAAAATGTGGAAAACCTTTTGCCAATGTTGGTAACATTTTTTGAAAGGGCATTGGAAATAGTCTTATATATTTACTTTTATACAAATTGAATCTTCTAAATTGAATCTTACTAAGCCTTTCTCCTTTGTATTATTAAAACGAAACACATATTACAATTAAAAACAATTCGTAATATTAACCATACTTTGAAGCTCTTCTTTTAAGATTAAGCTTCGAATTTTGTTTAAAAATAAGTGCTGATGTTAAAGTATCCAGATAAACCCTATGTTTTCCACAGCTATTCCTTTACTTTTTTAGCGGCTAATCCCTTTCCTTTACAGAAGCAAATATACCACTTTAAAAACAAAAAGTTTTAAAAAGGTTCCATTAGGTATAAAAAAGTGCGGCGCAGCTCTCCTGTTTAACCAAGATAACTGCGCCGCACTTTTTTTTGAAGCGATGGAAACGTAAAACTACAAGTCCTCCAATTTTTTCATCACTTTCTTCACCATTTCTTTTTGCTCTTCAATCAGCTTATCTGTATTCTCCTGATCTGCTTCATTTTCCTCAATATTATTCTCTGCCTTCTTGATTTTTTCCTTTGCTTGCTCTATATCTCGGTGGTAATTATCATTCGCTCTTTTCAGCTTTTTCATCGTTTTTTCGAGCTTTTTAAGCTTATTCTCCTCCTTTTCAATTTCTATTTTGATTTTCTCTTTTGTCACTTCCAGGCCAAAACGCATCAATAACTTTTCTCCTTCCAGGTATTCTTCTGGGTGTTCAGAGGAAGTTAAGAAAGTTCCTCCGAGGTCTACCCAGAGGCTGAGTTGTACATCGTCTCCAATTTCCGTAGTACGAGTATAAATATCTAAAGCATCACTACCTCCTATTTCTGGTATCTTAATATTACTTGTATATACTTGATTTTCCTTTTTATTTTTCTTGCTTTTGCCTCCTTTAAAGCCTTTTAAGTACTTTTTCCATAGTTTATTCACAAATTTATCGTTGGTATCTGGCAACTCTAATACAAGTGCATTTTGGATTCCTTCACTCATACTTTTACTCTGCTCAGAAATTTGCGCATTTAGCGAAAGCGAAGCAATCAGGAATGTACAAAAGATAAGAAGTAATTGATTTTTCATAAAATTGTTATTTTTGACGTGGAATGGCCCTAAAAAGCGTGTGTCGAACTTGATTAAATAGGCCGTTAAAGCTTAAGAATTACTATTTAACCTTACTTAAGCTACTTAATAACGAACAATGCCCACATCCTTATTAAATAATTGCATCATTTTTGCAGTTAAAGTGTTGTTAACTTAAGACGTAATTTCTAAGCTTAGTAACAACACCACCGTTAAACAACAGTAGTGGTACGATGTCTTCCTTCCATATCCATTCTTTTGGGTGCTTAGGGATATTAGAACTATTGCCCACACATTCAACTCTATATTAAGATACTACACTAAAAATACTTTGTTGATCGCAAGGTAGATAATTTCATGCATATCAGCTGCTGAATCTATCTCCGGCCATCAATCATGCTTTATCATTCATTAAATGTCCATCATGGAACAATTGAAAAAACATATTTTATCGGTACTGCTACTTTGCCTACTTAATGTCGGTGCTGCTTTTGCACAAAAAGCGGAATTTAAAAAAGCAGATGCGTTATATAGAGTGCAGAGTTATGCAGAGGCTATTCCTTTGTATGAAAAGGGATTGGCTAGTAAAAACAGCAAAAATGCACGATCAAAATTGGCTTTTTGTTACAAAACACTCAATCAAGTAAAAAAGGCAGAAAAACTATACGCCGATCTCGTTTTGGAAGAGCGGGTACGTCCCGATAACCTTTTCTACTATGGTGAAGTTCTGATGAGCCAGGGAAAGTATCAAGAAGCTAAAACTTGGTTTCTAAAATTTCACGAACTCGAACCCGATGAAGAAAAGGGTATGCGCATGGCTGAGTCTTGTGATCAAATTCCTTTCCTCACACCTATGTTTCCAGAAGCTACAGTAATGGATTTTCCATACAATACCGATTACGACGACAGCTCTCCAGTTTTCTATAACAATGAATTGGTATTTTCTTCTGATCGGAAAACAGGTGTCAAATTGCTAAAACAAAAATCAGGAGCGACTGGCCGTGATTTTATTCGACTTTACTCCAGCAAACTAAACGAACAAAACGAATGGAGTCAACCAAAGTCTTTTTCGGGAAAACTCAATGAACATAACAAGAATAATGCAAATGCTAGTTTCTTACCTGATGGTAGTGAAGTTTACTTTACCAGAAATGGAAACACCAGTAATAGAAAAAATGCCTTCACTTTGCAGTTGCACTCCGCCAAAAAAGAAAAAGGCAAGTGGAAAAAAATTGACGTCGTTTCTGTTTGTAGAAATGCTTACAACTACATGCATCCCGCTATTTCGCCAGACGGGAAAACTTTATTCTTTGTTTCAGACAAACCTGGAGGAAAGGGCGGTACAGATATTTTCTACACCCAAAAGAAAGGAGATAAATGGGGCAGAGCCATTAATATGGACTCCACCATCAACACCTCCGCACATGAAGGCTTTCCATTTATGAACGAAGATGGTAAACTCTATTTCTGTTCCAAAGGACATATCGGTTATGGTGGTTTTGATATTTTCGTTACCGAAAAACTAGAAGATGGAAGCTGGGCCAAACCAGTCAATGTAGGGCAACCGATCAATAGCCCTATGGATGATATTTCCATTTTCCTAAATGCAGAAAATACCCGAGGTGCTTTTACCTCTTCTCGAAAAAAAGGGAATGATGACATCTTCATTTTTGCCTTGGACGGGAGTATTCCAGATTCAGAAGAAGCTGTTTCAACCATAAACGAAAGCGAAGTTATTGAGCCACCAACCGTAGATGACATTCCGAAAATGGAAACTACTGCTATTGAAGAAACAACGGAAGTTGACATCGTAAAGGAATCTACTGATATCGTTGAAACCGCTGTCATAGAAACGCCTGAAACCCAAGACATTCCGAAAATGGAAACTACTGAAATCGTAAAAACAGTAGAAGAAGTCGATATCGTCAAGGAATCTACATCTGTTGTAGAGCCCCCTGAAGTTCAAGATATTCCGAAAATGGAAACTACTACTATTGAAAAAACAACGGAAGTCGACATCGTAAAAGAATCTACCGATATCGTTGAAACCTCTGCCGTGGAAACGCCTGAAGCTCAAGACATTCCAAAAATGGAAACTACCGAAATTATTGAAACAACGGAAGTTGACATCGTAAAAGAATCTACTGAAGTCGTTGAAACCTCTGTCGTAGAAACGCCTGAAGCTCAAGACATTCCAAAAATGGAAACTACCGAAATCGTAAAAACAACGGAAGTTGACATCGTAAAGGAGTCTACTGAAGTAATAACAGAAACACAAGAGTCCATAGCGCCCCCTATTGATGACAATCCGCAAAGGGTTATAGGTGATGAGGTCTTATCTGTAAGTGAAGTAAGCAGTGATCCTCCTAGCCAACCACATCGATCTGGCGCATCTGTTGAAACACCAGAAGTTTCAAACGACGAAACTCAACAAAACATTTCCGAAAACATTTCCCAAGAGGCAATGAGTCCTAAAGCTTTCCAAAAAGCGGTAAATAAAGGAAAATACGAAGTTGGAATGTATTATATTTTAGAAAAAATGGATTACTTTCCCGGCGAGTATTTGCTAGCACCGAAGATGACTTTACAATTAGAACCCATCGCTAAAATGTTATTGGCTCAACCCGCTTTACAATTGGAAGTTTCGGTGCATACGGAAAGTATCGGTTACGATGAAAATAACATGACGATTTCTCAAAAACGGGCAAAAGCCATTAAGAACTACTTACTCTACAAAGGTGTTGAAGCAAAGCGAGTAGTCGCCATTGGTATGGGGGAAACGAAGTTAGTTAACCACTGTTCAAATGGGGTGGTTTGTGAGGAAGAAGAGCATAAAGCCAATCAGCGAGTAGAGGTACGAGTTAGGTAAAGTGATTAAATTAATCCCGGTAAAACAACCATTTTCCTAATTCCCGAAAGGTCACCTTTTTACCGTACATCAAAATACCTACTCTGTAAATTCGTCCAGAAAGCCAGACGAAGAAAATAGAGGATAATGCGAGTACACTTACCGATAATATGATCTGCCAAAGCGGTGGATCAAAGGCCAAACGTGCTGGCATAACAATCGGAGAAAACAAAGGAAATATAGAAGCCCAAACCGCCATATTAGAATGTGGCGATTGTACAGCAGCCATCATAATGTAAAGTGCCAACACGACTGGAATAGTGATCGGAATAGTCAATGCCTGTCCTTCGCCTAGATCATCTCCCATAGCTGAGCCAACAGCGGCAAAGAGGGAAGCATAGAGAAAGTAACCCCCTAAAAAGAAGAAAATAAACAGCGGGATAATCATCAACCAATTCTGACTAGCGACCTCATTCATTAGTTCCTGGACCGTCAGACCGAGCTCCTCCATATCGGGAGGCGGTGCACTCGAATTCATTTGTTGCAACTCTTCTGTGTTAAAGCCGAAAAGCAATTGAACTCCAAGACCTAAGACCGGAATCAATACCATCCAGATGGCCACCTGTGTCAAACCTACCGCACCTACTCCAATGATTTTTCCCATCATCAGCTGAAATGGCTTCACGGAAGAAATCATGATTTCTACAATTCTATTGGTTTTCTCTTCCATAACCGAGCGCATCACCATCATACCATAAATGAAAACAGTGATGTACATAATAAAACCCATAACGCCTCCAATCCCAGCACCAATTATACTCGTCATGCTGCTTTCATCTTCAGCATTTTCACTAATTGGAACAGGATCTAGAACCAAATCTGACTTCAGCGCATCTAATTGCTTTTGATCGATATTCAAGGCTCTGATTTTATAGTCCCGAATGCTTTTACCTACTCGCGATTTGATCGCCATGTTTATGTTTAAACTAATCTGACTATCAGAATAATAGAAAACCGTGTCTTTATTGTTGTATAAGTTTTTAACTGCGGGCAGAACTAATAATCCATCATATTTCCCTTGACCAACTAAACCCTTTAAATCTTCTATTGACTTACTGGATTTGATAAAATGTAGCGAATTATCATCTTCCGATTTGAGGTTCACTTCTTTCTTCATAATCTGTCCCGGATCGATGAAAACTACCCGAAGACTCTCGCCACTGTCGTAAGCAAAGATTAATCCCACCACCATAAAAAAGAGGGCGAAGGCTATTGGGGTCAACAAGGTCGCTATGATAAAAGAGCGTTTCTTTACTCTTGTGAGGTATTCCCTTTGGATGATGAGCCAGAGTTTATTCATTTCTTATTTTTTGAATGTTTTAGTTGCTTTTTCCAGCGCAGCCCCAACTCCTACTTGTCTGCCCTTTAGGGCTGAAAGGGCTGATCTGCCCGCAGGTGTATTGGTGAAAAAAGCTTGTTTCTTATTCATTACTAACCCCTACTTGTCGTATGAAAATTTCATTTAACCCTGGCAATACTTCGTTAAAGGCATGGATGTAAATGCCATTGTTTAGTAAATAGCGCAATAGATCATTTGAAGAAGCGGTGTTTTGTAATTTTACTAAAATATAACTTGACGATTGATGAATAAGCTCACATCTTTCACTAAGCCCCTCTGGCAATTTCCCCTCATAATGAATCCGGAAAAGATTTTCCTTAAATTGATTCTTAATGTCTTTTACCGATCCTTCCAATACGTTCTTTCCTTGGTTGATTAGTACGATGTGTTCGCAGACTTCTTCCACTTGTTCCATTCGGTGCGTCGAAAAAACGATACTGGTTCCATTCCGATGGAGCTCGTCTATTTCGTCTTTCATTAAAGAAGTGTTTATAGGATCAAGACCAGAGAATGGCTCGTCGAGAATGAGTAATTTGGGTTTGTGAATCACGGTGGAAATGAACTGGATTTTTTGTTGCATCCCTTTAGAGAGCTCCTCTACTTTTTTGCTCCACCAGCTTTCTATTCCGAACTTCTCAAACCAATAATCAATGGCTATTTTTGCTTCCTTCTTAGATAGCCCTTTGAGCTGAGCTAAATAAAGCAACTGCTCTCCAGTTTTCATTTTTTTGTACAGGCCTCTTTCTTCAGGCATATAACCAATTTGGGAAGGATGACTACCACTTAGCTTTTCACCATCCAGATAAACTGTTCCGGAATCAGCACGTGTAATTGTTGTTATAATTCTAATCAGCGAAGTTTTTCCAGCACCATTTGGCCCTAGCAGGCCGAAGATACATCCCTTAGGAATGCTAAAGCTGACATTATTGACAGCAATGTGGTTTTCGTAGGTCTTCGTTACGTTTTCGAGTTGTAGGATATTCATTTTTAAGGGTGCGTTTTATAAATCGTTGCTCAATATCCGAAAAAAGATTTTAGAAATGCTAAGGACTTAGTGAATAATAACTTTCCGGTTTATAGTTGTTGCTTTTGTCCTGCCTCCAAGCCAGACCTCTATTATTCTCTGACTCCTAATCTTCTTCTTCAAGCTCAAATATTTCATTGACTGTTTTGTTGAATGTCTTCGCTAGTTTTAGTGCCAATATAGTAGATGGGACATAGCGATTCTTCTCGATGGAATTAATCGTCTGTCTCGACACTCCAATCCGTTTAGCAAGATCATCTTGTGTCAAATTCAAAATTGCTCTTTCTACTTTTAAAGAATTTTTCATTACGCTCCTCTTTTCAATAATTCAAAATATAAGACCTGTACGCTAAGCAAAATCCAAAGGATGGAAAAATCGCCCATGTTTTTTAGCATAGCCTCTTTATCTCCAAATGCTAAATCTACTGAATAATCTACCAAAGGAAGTATCAAAGTATATAATACTCCCAGAATAAACGCTACTGAAAAAGATTGCATTCTTAATTGCGCGATAAACTCATCTTCTACTTTCTCTTTTGAAATTGAAATCAGTAACATGCCGATCAATAAACCATATCGAGCAATTATTCTATAAATCTCAAGGTCTACTGAAAATTTATTCACGAATAAAGAAAGGAAGGAAATCACGGCAACCCAGAGTCCCACCCGCTTATAATGGTTTGGAAGTTGGTATTTTCTCATTTTAATAATTTCCTTGGATTCACAGCTTAAAAATGTATTTAGTGCCATAAGAAGATTGTTTTTAGAATGAAACACTTGTCAAAATGACAAATTCGAGTTACAATATGACAAATATACTTTACATTTTGAAATTCATCTCCTTTTTTCTACTAAATGCTATTTTTCATCGTTTAAGCGAGTTCATATTGAATTCCTATTTTTACACTAAATGAAAAAAAGCAAAAGACACAACCAATCCCCCTGGTGGGTCATTCTAAATCCCGCCGCCGGAAATTGGCGAGCTGCTAAAAAACGAGCCGCCATAGAACAGCTCTTACAAAAGCACGGATTCAAATATCATTTAGTCGAAACGAAAACAAAAGGACAGGCTCATGAATTAGTAGCAGAGGGAATCAAAGCAGGCTACCGCCATATAATGGGTGTTGGCGGCGACGGTACCAACAACGAAATTGTTAATGGCATTCTAAACCAAAAACTTATTCCTCCTACCGAATTGACTTACACGCTTTTGCCGCTAGGCACTGGAAACGACTGGATCAAACAACACCGAATTCCCTCTAATTGGAAAAAATGGATTCCGAAAATCGCTACCGCTAAATCCATTTTACACGATGCAGGCTTATTGCAATACAGTCAAAATGGAAAAACCGAGAAACGCTATTTCGCCAATGTCGCTGGATTGGCCTACGATGCTTTTGTTACAAAAAGAAAGGAAGAACATAGTTCTACTTTTTTTGCCGCAGCTTTATTATTTGTGGCAAGTAGTCGCTTGTTTATTTAAATATGATTTGCGCAAAGCCCATATTCGATTTAACAACAAATTAATTACTAATCGATTTTATACCATCAACATTGGCATTTGCAGATACTCTGGTGGTGGTATGCAGTTCGTTCCTCATGCAGATCCACAATCTGGAGAATTGGCGCTTACTATTGCAGGGCCTGTTTCGAAGCTTATAGTCTTACTACATGTGCCACATATTTTTCTGGGGAAGTTGCACCGACATCCTATGGTGGATATTTATAAGACAAAGGAGATTGAAATTACGGGGGACGATGAGGAATCAACTTTAGTGGAAGTGGATGGGGAGTTTTTGGGAGAGACGCCGGTGAAGTGTGTGGTAGTGGAGAAGGCTTTTAGGGTACTTTCCCTTTTGGAATAATAATACTGTTCTGAAAACCCTATTCCTGTATTGAGGGTAGATTTCTCGACTCCTGCCCATTCACAAGCTCAGTATAAACTGCTCGAAATACAAGCATTAATGCGCCTCCTGTTCCTCGACTCGCTCCTGCGTCGCTCGCTCGGAATGACAGGAGGAGTATCGTCACTTGGAAAGGCTTCAGTCATCGTACTAATAAACACAAATCGATTCTGTTTTTAATTCCTTGGGATGACAGAAAAGGTTCTTACGAAAGATCGCCCGACGGCTTTGCGGGCCGCCGGACGATATTAACCTTAAATAATATTTTTCCTAGCAATCAATATCTATCTGATTCTCATCCCAGCAGTGCCATTCGGTATCGTTGAATCTTTGTTCGTCTCTTACTCGACCGTCTTTATCGGTTTGATTCCATTCTGCTTCTAATAAATTATCGTTTGAAGATTTATAGATGTCATAAGCTCTGTCGAAATCACCGCCTGTGGCATTGTCTACTCGGAATTCGATGTAATCGCCGTTGCTTGAATTATTGGGGACTATGTTTGTGTATTTAATGGAGGCTTCGCCGCTGCCATTATTTTTTTGGTGCTCTATTTTCAGTAAAGGCTCTGGGTTGTTAGGTCTGTGGTTTAAGGTCCAGGTTGCTTGAGTCGCGGAGGTAACTCCGGTATACCAGTGAACGTCCTGAAAGCCATTTGCTCTGGATATATACATATCCCATTGTACCTCTTCGGTATCTAAAACTTCACCATACAGCTTTGCCGTGTAAGTAATGTTAGCGTCTCCCGTGAAATCGTATTCCCAGAGCCACACCCCATTTCCTTGTGCTTCCGCATTGTGATTAAAAGCCCCGAAAAAAGCAGCCTTTGGAATCACTAAATTCAGTTGAACCACCGTATTCCATACAAAGATATTAGTTGCTGCGTGAAACCAGTTGAGGTGAGTATCAGTTCTTGCATCCGCAGCGCCATCTTCCGTTGGTGCAAAGCCGGTTGTATCCACATCCTCGTAATCCGTGAATGGCATGATAAAGGTTTCTGACAAAGGTAAAGCTGGTGCAACACCATTGTTGGTTTCTACTGGTTCCTTTTCACAAGATTGGAGTATTAGAAGGCTAAAAAACAATATTAATACGACATTTAGATTTTTCATGACAAAGTTTTTTTTGATTAAAGTAGTATAAACAGTGCGTGTGTTTTCGCAGTATTTATTAATTCAAGTTTGGATCCAATTACGCTTTTAATACACAGAGAAATGGAGAGACCCTTAGTGAGGTAGAAAAAAATAAATAAAAACTCTAGCTTAGAAAGGCTAGAGAAGTTGTTGAAATCGCCTAACTTCACCCCATTATTCAACCAAAAAATCACCTAATATGTATCTTAAACATTTTTACAAATTATTTATCTTATTACTATTCGCTGTTCTATTTCAGAGTCGATCTGCGGGGCCAGCCGAAGTTGCAAATTTACAAGTGAGCGGTGCTCCAGGTAGCACAGGAGACATGGGAACCTGTGCCAATTCAGGATGCCATGTTGATGGCGCACTCAACGCATCTCTTGAAGTCAGCTTTACCACTACTAGCTCTGAAGCCGTTACGGAATATCAGCCAGGTACGGAGTATTTTGTTGATTTGATGATTTCTGCAGACCAAACTTTTGCGGGCTCAGGATTTCAAATAATCGCTATGGATGAAAACGAAGAAAGTATTGGAACTTGGAATTCGCTTCCCGGCGCAGCTCAAACTTCGGAATTAAACGGAAGAACCTATGCAGAGCATAATCAAAATCTTACGAATGGTCCTACTCTTTGGCAATTGAATTGGACTGCACCAGTAGAAGGGTCTGGAGCGGTTACCTTTTATGCAGCGGCATTGGCCAACAATAATAATGGCAATACTGCAGGGGACGGGGTAGCTACCACTAACTTTATCATATCCGAATTTGGAGTTAGCTCAACCAATAATGCAAATCAAGATTTGACAAGCATGCTCATATCTCCAAATCTAATTGTTGATCAGGTTAATGTTTCCGTTTTCTCTAAACGCTCTGGGGATTTTGACTTGAATATTATTACCACAAGTGGTCAGTTGGTTTATGCTGAAAATATAAACTTGCAAGTTGGCGAAAATCAAAAAAGTCTAGATCTTGGTCAATTAGGGCAGGGGCTTTATTTCCTTCAGATACGTGG
>CAZDTI010000225.1:0-13966 GCA_964508085.1 uncultured Saprospiraceae bacterium
TCTGAAAACGATTATTGCTGGATAATACCGAAATGCAAAGAAGAGGAAATGTATCATGAAACCTTTAAAGATGACACTGGAAAAGGAATCTTCTATGTTGATAAAGAAACAGCTGACCTTTTTGAGATTGGAAGTGCTCCTCATATCCCCTTTGAAGAAGATTTTATCTATTTCAAAAAACATGGCCAAGGACTCCAAGACTGGTTCCCCCTAAAAAGTAAATACCTAGAAGCAAAAGTCAAAAGAAGAGTGCTGAATAAATCTAAATCGATCCAATTAAAAGCCAAATACGAATCCAGAGCAGTAGAAACAAAAGAATATCTACTCCAACATTTTGAACAATCATTTGTGAACCTCAAAGGATTAGAAATTCGTTATAAACCTATTGACGGAATTGATTGTTTGGTTTTAGTGAAAGCGAATCCAAAGAAAGAAATCCAGACAGAACACCTTAAGCTTACTGAGATAGAATCAATTTCCCTTCCTTTCACGGGAGGTTTTGATCAATTTACAAAGACGTTGATGGAACTCAAAAAATGGATTCGAGTGAATCGAAAAAGACTAGGTGCTGACACTTGGATTGAAATAATTGAGCATGACTGGACTAAGAGTTTTAACGAATGGAAATTAGAAGCCCATCTGACCTTTACATCTTAGTAGATTAGCACATCAAGAAACAGCACCATTTTTCTAAATCGGAATTAATTATTAACTGAACTCAATGGCACTAAAAAATATCTGGACAGGCTCCAAACAATACATTTGCGACAGAGAACTCGCACAAGCATTTCATATGGCACGTAGTATCGGGATGCCATTATTAATAGAAGGCGAACCTGGTACGGGAAAAACAGAATTACCACTTCAATTCGCAAAAGATCAAGGGCTAGAGTTATTTGTATACCCTGTTGGTTCTAAAAGCTCCGTTGAGCAGTTTGTTGCAAAATTTGATCACGTCAAATACCTAAGAGATTCTCAGGTGGAAGTGTTAAATGCCCAACGTTCCGAAAAAGGAATAGGAAAGCAACTGAGCACCGGAGGAAGAAGCACAGAACGATTGGAAGACTATGTTTTGAAAGGACCTGCTGCGAAAGCCTTTGCGACCCCCAATTCTGTTTTGTTAATAGATGAGATAGATAAAGCGCCAAGAGAGTTTCCCAATGATTTGCTATATGCACTTAGTCATCGCAAGTTTATTATGCCCGAAAGTGGTGAAGTAATCGAAGTATCAGAAGAAGACATGCCTGCTATAGTTATTACGAGTAACAGAGAACAAGAGTTACCGACAGCTTTCAAAGGGCGTTGTATCTACCATTATATCAATTTCCCGAAACCTTTATTAATGAAGGAAATCATCGAAAAACATCATCCAGATTTGAGTGAAGAGTTAGGGAATCGTTGCATCTCTTTATTTTACCAGATGAGAAGCTTGGGCTTAGAAAGAGCACCGGCTACTCGGGAGTTATTGAGCTGGATAAAATACTTAAAGGCGTTTGAAGAATCAGAGGCTTTGACTAAGGTTGATCGGGTAGAAGGACTGGGAGTACTGGCAAAGACGCAACCTGACTTGGAGAAGATTAAACGGCGGTTTGGGTGATTGGCTTCTCGCTTCGCTTGAAGTTTATTAACCGCAATGGGCGCCAAGAAACGCAAAGGTGGCGAAAAGGATTTTATCGGAATTGTGTCACGGATTATTTAAGAGAGAATATCAAACAACGTCCTAAACATTAGTGGGAAGTTTTCGTTAATAGTTTTCGTTTTAGTTAAAAAAATATGTTCCAAACATTACCAGCTACATTCAAAAAGCACAAGCTTCCAGCGGACGTGCGCACCTTGTTGATTGTCCGAAAGGCAATGGACAAGCAGTTGGTACGTACACTTGGAGATTTGTATTATTTACTTCGAGGGTTAATCACCTCAGGGCCTACAGATTTTGGTCCTTTCGCTGCTGCGTTTTACGATTACTTTTTGGGGGTTGAAATAAACCCTGGAGAAAAGCTGGAAAATGCCATCATTCGTTCTGCGGCTTTTCAGGAATGGAAAACCAATTATTTTGAAGAGGCAGACTTAGAAGATAAAAGCGATCTTGACTTAGTAGATCAGTATTTAGATGAAATCCATATGACCACTTATGACATCCAGAAAGTTCTATCTGGAAAAGATATTCTAAAAAAGGACGATCCAGATTTAGCAGATTCGGCAACTGATGGAGAAACAGAAAATACGGAGAACACTTTACAACAAGCAGCTGATTATCGGGACATTCCACTGGAAGAACTTTTGGAGCGTATGAGACAAGTAGCAGAACAACAGAGAGGAAAACATACTGGTGGAAGTCATTGGATTGGTAGTGGAGGGATTTCCCCTTACGGAAATAATGGAGCCGCGGCTGGAGGAATAAGAGTAGGAGGAAGCGGTGGTGGAAAAATGGCTCGGAAAGTTGTAAACAGCCGGCAGTTTTATCCCGTTGACACAAAGTCTATCCTAAAAGATGATAATGTAGATGCTGCCCTTGCCGCGCTCAAAGGAATCTACGACGAAACAACCGACACCGAACTGGATATTCCTAAGACGATAAAAGAAGGGGTGCGCGAAGGCGGTTTGTTTTTGCCTTATGAAAAAGAAAAATTTAATCAAAAAGTAGAAGTCATCCTGATTATAGATAATGGAGGTTATTCCATGACGGGATATATTAAGTCTGTGACTAAGTTATTCTCTAAAATGAAAACCCGTTTTGCACATGACTTAAAAACGTACTACTACCACAATACCATCTATGGAGGTGTTTATAGTGATGTCAGCAGACGAAATTTTGTTTCCGTAGATAAATTGTTAGAACATCCAAAGACTTATAGCGTTTTTGTAATTGGAGACGCAGATATGGCCCCTTACGAATTGGATCGTAGCAGTGTGATGAGTTGGATGGCTCTGGAAGAACATTTCCCTAAAATGACTTGGCTAAATCCATTAAAGGAAGCTTACTGGCATAGTTCAATGACCGTAATGGCATTGCAACAGATTCTTCCCATGTATTATCTTAGCCCAGAAGGGATTCAAAATGCGGTCTTAGATATGAATAGAAAGGGTAGAGTTAAGTAGAAATGGAACGGTGAATCCATTCTTCGTAGCTTTTGTTCGCCTCCACTTTCGTCCTCATAATACAGGGTACCTCATATGGATGAATCTCTTCGAGTTCACTTTTTATTTCTTCCCATCTCTCTTCTTTCGTCTTGATCAAAGCTACCCATTCTGTGTCTTTATGGATAACCCCCTTCCAACTATAAATACTTTTAATGGGATAAATATTTGCGCAGGCGATCATTTTTTTGGAGACTAGATGCGTTGCGATTCTTTCCGCCTCTGCTTCGCTTTCGTTGGTAATGTATATTGTGATAAAAGACATGTTTTTGAATCTATTGATTTTGAAAATCGTAAGATAAGTTGGATTTTGTACAAAAGTAGTAATTCTGATCAGGAGCGAAAAGATTTCTCCTATTAGGGGCGCCCTGGGCATATCGGTTTCTCTACTAAAGTTGTCAAAGACCTATAAGATATTAAATCTAAGGATATTTATTTTTGCCTATGTTAAAACTCCCATTCCGCCTTATTCAAATTGCTACTATTTTTGTATTTCTAGGTCGCGCATGGCAGCACCTTTTTTGGGATGCTCCTTTTAGGGTATTGCTCTGGGATGAAGCATGGATGAAACGAATTATTGAGGGTATTTTTAATACACCTTGGGAGCAGTACATCACGAGTATGGCTGTGGATGATGGAATACAATTGACGATTTATGGATTCGGGATATTTTACTTCGTTTGTGCTTTAGTAGCTGCTTTGATTTTTAAAGTACCAAAGTGGACAGCTAAGGTCTTACTACTTGGATCGACAGCCTTATTTTTATTGGCCTGCTTATATTGTAAAGAGAAGTTTTTTAGTTTGGGGCAACTGCTAGAATATAGTACTCAAATTATAAGCCCACTCTTACTCTATTTTTGGGTCTATCCCAGATGGAAAGCAGCGACCTATCGTTTAATGGCCAAAGTTGCTATTGCTTTTACTTTTATTTGTCATGGCTTATATGCCGTTAATTATTATCCTCGTCCTGGCAATTTTGTGGAAATGATCTTAAATACTTTTGGCGTTTCTGAAGCAACTGCAATTCAAATGTTACTAGTCGCTGGTATTCTTGACTTTATAGTAAGTATTGCAATATTTGTCCCGGGAAAAATAGCTAAAGCTGCTTTAGGCTATGTTGTCTTCTGGGGTTTTCTCACCACCTTCGCCCGATATTCTTCCTATTTAGATTTTAGTTATTTTATTGAAAGTCTTTCTCAATGGACATGGCAGGTAATGATTCGATTTCCACATTTCATGATTCCGCTAGCCATATTAATTTTTAAAGAAAAACGAAAGGGATTGAGAATGACCAAGTCGCAACGAATTACGGGGGCTGGAGAACCAATTCTATTTTCAGAAACCTGACTAATGAGACTATCTTGGATTCAGTTGATACTCCCGTTTTTGTACCTTAGCTTATGTGAAGTTACAATCAGCCCTTTTTATCATTTTGACGTTATTTGTTTGCCCACTTACTGCGCAACAGGATAGTTCTTTTCTTGTCAGTGGTCGTATTACAATCGCGGACACGAAACAGGTACTGCCATTGGTGAATGTATTCAACATCACTAGTCAAGATGGAGTGGTTAGCAATGAAAAAGGAGAGTTTGAGCTTCAAGTAAAAGAATGGCCAGCACTTCTTCAGTTTACCTTTATTGGATATGAAACCAAAGCCCTTTGGATTCAAAAGCCAGAAAATAAGTGGCTTGACATACAACTACAGCCGTACTCTGCCACTTTACCTGATGTCGTCGTTTCCGCTAAGCCTATTATTGAAACCATTACTAAGCCAACTTATACCGTAAGGGATTATGTATTTATAGGAAACAAGATATTGATCGCGACTTTACCTGGTTTTAAAAAAGGGAATGCATTGGTCCTCATAGACGAGGACGGTAATATGCTGGATTCAATTTCCATAAAGCATATCCGACACTTTGATTTTTTGCATAAGAGTTGCTTAAATAGAATCCACTTGGTATCTCGAATGAAACATCACGAAATCGAGGTAATAAATAATCGATTGCATATTGTTTATGAGGGATCAAGGATAGAGTTTAGTCGTAAAGTAGAACCTTGCGTTGCATCGACAGACAGTCTTTTGATTTATCGATATAGATATTGTGTGGGACAAGTTCTTCACTTTAGAGCAATCAAAAAGAATAATTTTGAGCATTTTATCATGGCAGAAATTGCAAATGATGATAACCTTGGAAGAAGATACAGAGAAGAACTTGGGGGTGTACTTGGATATATAGATTATCTCAATATCAGTTGGGAAGAAAAACAACTAGAGCTAAAAAGAGTAATTGAAAACGATGTGTTTTTGGCTGGTCACGTCAATCTTTTCTATGACCCCATCAACATTCCTGTTCTTGATCTTGGTTCCCATATGATGTTATTCAATCATTTGAAAAATAAAATACAGGTTTATAACGAGACGGGAATGGAGCTAGCCGCTATTCCAATCACTTTTCAAAAACAAGAAAAATGGGAAGGGGATGTTCTGTTCGATAAATATTTGGGTAATGCTTATACTTTTTATGATCATCCTAAGGGAAAAGTTATAAGGCAAGTCAGTTTGGAAGATGGAACATTAGGTGGGCCCATTTTAATCGATTGTGTAATGGTAGAGGACATCAAGGTAAATAATGGCAAGATGTATTATTTGGAATCGGGTAGGGGAGCAGAATCTTATAATAGGGTACTGAGAAAGGTGAAACTGTAATCTTTCCTTAGCAAAAGTACACCAAGGTTTAACAAAATCAAGCCGCTTTTTATTTAAGAATAGCGATGTTTATCGTTTGCAAAACCTTAGTGTTTTTTGCCGTTTTAATCTTATATTCCCAAGACCTCTGCCATATGGATCAAATCTTCCCTCGGATCTTTCTTCGCTTTTATGGCTTTTGAAAAAGGGGTGTATTTAATGACGTTATTAACAACACCTACCATCAGATTTCCTTTCCCTTCCAACAAACCTTCTACAGCAGAACAACCTAAGCGACTGGCCAAGACTCTATCCGCTGCAGTTGGTGAACCACCCCTTTGCAAATGACCTATAATAGCTACTTTAGTATCATAAAAATCAAACTTCTTTTTGACCATATCCGCTATTTCAGAAGCACCGCCCAGCTTATTACCTTCCGCTACAATGGCGAGACTAAAAAGCTTTTTTCGCTTAGCACTTTTCTTAAGAATTTTAACCAAGCCATCAATGTCTGTTTCCCTTTCCGGAATTAGAATGTTAGAAGAGCCAGAGCCAATACCGGTATTGAGGGCTATGAATCCAGAGTTCCGACCCATAACTTCAATGAAAAACAAGCGATTATGGCTATCCGCAGTATCTCTGATTTTATCAACTGCTTCTATGGCCGTATTTACCGCAGTGTCAAAACCGATGGTGTTATCCGTTCCGTATAGATCATTATCAATGGTTCCGGGAATCCCCATAAAAGGGATATCAAACTCCTTACTAAACACATTAGCTCCAGTGAAAGTACCATCACCACCGATGGCAACACAGGCATCAATGTCGGAAGCCATTAAAGATTCGTAAGCTTGTTGTCGACCTTCTTTAGTACGGAAGCGATCGCTTCGGGCCGTTCTTAGAATGGTTCCACCTCTATGGATAATGTTACCCACATCACGGGTTTCTAATCGTTTGATATCGCCATCAATCATCCCTTCATAGCCTCGGTAAATCCCATAGACATGAAGATCTTTGTGTGTTGCAAATCTAACTACCGCACGTAATGCAGCATTCATGCCTGGAGCGTCTCCACCAGAAGTGAAAACTGCAATTCTCTTTATCTTTTCGCTCATAATATTCTTAGACCTAGTTTTGTTCGGCAGGTACAAACTGGTCGCCCAGTAAGTGATATTGTGCCAAGTTGTTAATCGGTTTTTTAATAACAATACCCATTTTTAGATTTCGTTCCTTCATTGCAATCCTCAAAATATCTTTAAAATGGAAAGCAACAGATCCTACAAAATGAATAGGCAGGCTACTGTGGCCTCGGTATTTTCGAACATGTCGATCCAAAAATTCTCCAAAGGTTTGGTTGACCATATTCTGGATGTAAAAATGCTCTTTGTGATTTGAAATGAATTTAGCAAATGAAGCTAAGTATACATTCGGCTTATCATTGCCATAGATTTTATTTAGAAACTCGCGCTTGTTAATTGGAAAGTTAGTTTCAAAATCATACTTAATATCTTCTGGCAGCTCTCTATAAAAATAGCCTTGCAATAATTTTTTGCCAAGATGACCACCACTTCCTTCATCACCCAACAAAAAACCAAGATTTGTAACATTATCAAGCAATCTATTGCCATCATACAAACAACTATTCGACCCGGTGCCAAGTATACACGCAATCCCAGGTTTTGAACCACAAGTTGCTCTGGCAGAGGCTAGAATATCATGTTCCACATGAACACCTGCCTGTGGAAAGAGAGAACGAAGCGCTTTAGCTACAATCTCACATCTAAACTCATCAGAACAACCAGCACCATAATAATGGATTTCCGTTAATTTCGACATCCAGTGTGCCCCATCTAACTGAAGACCTAGGCTATTGAATATATATTCAGTATCCTGAAAGAAAGGATTAAAACCTGTGGTTGATTCACTCTCGATATCCCCATCTTCATGTAAAATATGCCAGTCAGCTTTAGTAGAGCCACTATCTACAATTGCGATCATCAGTTGAATTTTAATTAAAGAAATTCCTGGCAAGTAATACATCCTATGTCTGGGTGAAATCAGCCAGATGATTATAATTGAATGACTATAATTGAAGTATAACTAGCCGCACAAAGACAAAAGTAGTGTATTTCCTACACTAACCCATATCTAAAATACTGTTTTTTATGAAATCGAAAGGTAAGAATAGTAGTGGAAAATATGAAGGAGCGGCGTATTTAAGTAGTTCTAAATAGATAATTTTCAAATATTATACAATTCAACAGCATTTTGGAGCAAATCTATTTCAATTGTTTAATACCAACTTTGACTTCATGCTTGATTTTCAGCACTTTAACCATGTTATCCAGGTCTTTTTGCTGGTTTTCTTCTTTGAAGTCAATTTCGCAGATGAAAGCCCCTTTTTGGGTTGGAATTTTCATAAAAGAGCCTCCGGGACCAGCTCCATGCTTACTTTTAGCACTTTTTAATTCAAAATTGACTTCCTGTAGCTCTTCACCTGGAATAAGGAACTTGGTTTTGCCCTTCACAATTTTTAGATTGTCTTCATCAAAATGAACAAAGCCACCATTTACAACCTTCTTTTGGAAAACCGTCTTAATGGCTGGCAAGACTGTCAACAATAATAAGGTAAAAAGACCAAGGTAAACGTAGTTACTTTGAGACTGAAGACCAACTTGACGAATGAAGTCCTCTATAATGGTTACTCTACCATATTTCAAAAAAGGCGGCAGGAGATAGCCAACAATCGCTGCACCTATTATCCCAATAAAAAGGGCAACGACACTAATTTTCTTTCTCTTTATGATATCGGCTTTAAATGTGAACATGATGCGGATTAAAAATAATGAATATCTAATAATGAGCTACTTAAATCTGAACAGATAACTCTTGGATTTGTTTGAGGTTTTTCGTTGTTCTGTACATATGCAAATTTAAGTCATCCTATACTTCTATTTTATTTTTCTCGACTAAAATTCCACTTTTCACTACGGGCTCTCTATCTTTCGAACTTCTTTTTTATTTATTTCCGATGTATGCCGCAACAAGTAACCATCCCTTTTAAAGCTTTTCAACTGAGATTCCATTCTGGCTTAGAGTTTACAAGCCCACTTATGGATAGTGCATTACTGCATATAAAGCCACAGTTGGAAATACTTGGAGGCCAATATGCTCATTTGTTGGAACGAGAAGTTTTACAAAAAGGTGTATTGAAGCAGCTTTTAAATGAGGTCAACGATGGGGAACTTGAGCAATGGTCGCTCACAGTACCTTTTGCCTCGGCTCGAGATGGTTTAAGTTATCCAGAATTTAATCTAGACTTTGACTTCTTTTCTCAAAAAAGAGGATCAGGATTCTGGGGCGTGATTCCAACCCTTGGCATTGAAGGATACGGAGTATCAAAGGGTCATTTAATTGATCAATTGGCTGATGTTGTTAGAATGGAATTCTCGAGGAAAAAACGATTGAGCAATGTTCAAAATATTATCTCTGCCATTTGGTGGGATACTGTTTCTATTTTTGAAAACAATCAAGAAGTCTATGCCCCTAGTCCAAGAGAACTAGAAGAGCAAAGTTACGGTGATGCAGAATTATTGTTGACAAAAGTAGCTTACCGCATTACAGAGTCTCATCAACAAGTTTTCGGGAGAGAAAAAGAGATGGAACTCCTAACTTCAAATTATCATTCCAATTATCAACAAAACATACTGCTGGTAGGGCCTTCCGGTGTTGGAAAAACAGCGATGGTTAAAGAACTCGCTTTTCGAACAGACGCTGAAGAAAGTAGCATTTGGATAACCACAGCTTCTACTTTGATCAAAGAATTCGCAGGAGGAGATGTAGGCTGGGAAAGCAACTTAACCTCTCTTTGTGAAGAGCTTGCACAAACCAATGATTACCTATTTATTACAAATTTAAAAGAGCTTTTTGAAGTCGGTCAATACAGTGGCAATGAGGTAAGTATGGCAGAATTCCTTATTCCATTTCTGAAAAAGAGAAGTATAAAAATCATTAGCGAATGTACGACTGAGGAGTTGGCTAAAATAGAATTACGAAGCCCACTTTATCTGACCTATTTCCAGGTGGTGAAACTAGAAACCCCGAAAAAAGGATTAGAGAAAATGATTCAGCAAAAATTCCAAGTTGAAGCCGATACAAACGGTCAATCTGTTAAATTAGCCAGCACAGCTATTGCAGAAATCTTGCGATTGAATCAGCGATTTTCTCCTTACTCTGGATTACCAGGAAAGCCCATCCGATTTCTGGAAACCATGCTAATGAATCGACGAAACGTGGAATCGGATAAGCCGGTCGTCATCAATAGGAAAGAAGTAATCAAGCGATTTAGTGAAGAATCAGGATTGCCCCTTTTCATTATCGATCCTGATATTCCAATGGACATTCCAAAGATTAAAGGCCACTTCAATTCAAATGTATATGGACAAGAAAAAGCGATAGACATTGTAGTTGATAAATTAGCATCGGTAAAAACGGCTTTGACCAGAACGGGAAAACCCATTTCCTCCTTTCTTTTTGTTGGCCCAACAGGAGTGGGTAAAACAGAACTGGCAAAAGTCTTGTCGAAGTTTATGTTTGGCCACGAAAGTAGAATGATTCGTTTTGACATGAGCGAATATGCAGGCCCTTATGCAATAAGTCGTCTCATCGGAGATCCAGGTGGAGCGGATGGGCAGTTAACCTCAGCGGTTCGTCAAAATCCATTTTGTGTATTGCTTTTTGATGAAATTGAAAAAGCGAACCCAGCCGTTTATGATTTATTTTTACAAATTTTAGGAGATGGACGATTGACCGATCAACTAGGAAAAGTAGTCAACTTTTGCAGCAGCATTATCATACTCACTTCGAATATTGGAGCGGCAAAAATGCAAGGAAATAGAATCTCTTGGAAGCCCGGATTGGACGCTAAAGAAGTGATGCAGTTTTTTGACACTGCTGTTCAAAAATTCTTCCGTCCCGAATTATACAATCGCATCGATCAAGTCATTCCTTTTGCGCCCCTAGATAAAGACACGATGCGTTTTGTAGTGGATCGTGAAATCAAGTTGCTTAAAAAATTAGAGGGCATCCGGTTTAAAAAAATGAATTTCAAAATCGACACATCGGTTTTGGACCATTTTGCAGATATTGGATATCATCCTAAATACGGCGCTCGCTATCTTCAACGAAGTATTCGGGATACACTCACTGCGCCACTTGCTGCGGCATTGAATAATTTTGACCAGGAGGACCGCTTGAACGTAGAGATCAAGATGCTGAAAGGAGTGCTGAAAATTTATACAGAAGCTGATCCACTGGGTGTAGATTTGTTTTGGGAAGCACTGGAACAAATTACCAATGCCGACTACATTTCTGAAATCAGACGAATGTTAATTTCGATGCAAGAAGGAAATACCTACATCCGCTTGCTGAATCAACTGGACATTTATGAAGACCAGCGAAAGCGCCAAAAGGAAGCCTTTTTTGCAGATGCGGTAAAAGCGAGAGACTATAGCCTTTTGCTTGCTACAAAGGAAAAAGTGGCTGCTTTTACAAAGAAGGTCGTTGACCTAGAACAACGTTTTGATTTGTCCGTCCTAGATATGATTCCCTATGAAACCAGCATGGAAAAGGAATTAGATTCCTGTAAAGATGAGTTCTTTGAATTGAAGCTGGAAATATATGCTCGTTTACATCCAAAGGTCAACAGCTGTCAACTGGGTATTTTTGGGGAAAATCCATTGGCCCCTTATTCTCTTTACAAACATCTTATCGACAGCAAGAAGTTCAAAGCACGTGTACATAGTGTTTGGTTTCGAGACAGTTGGTACAATGAAGAAGTACAGGTTGAAAATGGAGCCGGTAAATCTCGTTTAGAAAAAAGAGAAACGTATATTTTGAGAGAAGAACTTGGTCAATTGAAAACGAAATTGAGAGGAGATGATCCTTCGGATATTTTGGTTGGATTAGCGATTGATATAAGTGGTCCTTGTGCTTGGTTGTATCTACAAGCAGAACATAATTTATACATGGAATGGCATCCGGATGAGAAAATAAAACACACTTACCTTGTTCAGGTCGCAAATGAAGAACTTGCTCCTCCGGAAAACATCCATCGTAAGGCTTTTTTCAACAAGGTGCTTCCGGGACGTTTTATTCAAGAAGGTCATTTGAAAGATGCGCTGTTGGGGATAAACCGGGAGGTGAAGAAGTGGGGGCATGGAGAGTGGATTTTGAAGGGATTGGAGGAGGAGTTTAAGAAAGCGGTGGAGGGGATTTTATGAAGGAGGATTAAGGATTAAAAATTTAGGATTAAGGATTGGGAGGTACTTGTTTGAATGGGGTGGTTTGTTCATTTGCTTTTTTAGATTTGGGATAAAGTATTTTCTTAACTTTGTATTTTTAAATTCTTCTTTTTTTACTGAGAAAACTAATAGCACTTGACAAATAGAAATAACCACATCCTTCGCCGGCTTCGATATACCTTTGATTGGTCTGATGACAAAATGATTGCTCTTTTTGCTTTGGCAGAAATGAAGGTCTCTCGCTCTCAGGTCTCTGATTGGCTCAAAAAAGACGATGATCAAAACTTTAGACGACTTTCTGATTTTCAGTTTGCGACTTTTCTTAACGGTTTCATCGTGGAGAAACGAGGGAAACGGGAAGGTCCAAGTCCTAAGGCGGAACAAGAGATGAACAATAACATCATTTTTAGAAAACTGAAAATTGCTTTGAACTTAAAAGTCGAAGATATTTTAGAGGTCTTTCTGTCGGTTAAGGCACATGTGAGCAAACCGGAGGTAACCGCGCTTTTTAGGCGACCGGACCAACGGCAGTATCGGGAGTGTCAGGATCAGTTTCTGCGTTTTTTCTTGCAGGGTTTGCAGGAGACGTATGGCAAGAAGAAAGAGGACTAACCTCCAGACGACTTCAAACTCACCGAGCGTAGCCCTTTTTACGTATTTTTTAAACACATAGGCACATAGTACACAAAGCCTTCTATCGCAAAAGTGCACATAGTATAAAAACGTTTCACGTTTTTCTTACATAGTTCACTTAGGTATTCTTTGTGAACTATGTAAAATTTAACAGTATATAAATTCTTATATTCTCTAAGCGGTTTAGGGATTATGCTTTCTTTTGTGCCTATTTCTTTAAATTTCAATATTGATTCGTTTTTCTAATCTAGATATCATATTATTTTACTCTTAATTATTGATATTCAATGCTTTATCGGTAAGTTCATTTGCAGTGAGTGATGCAGGAACGAGTCAAGGAATTTCCCTACCTTTGCATAAATTCACAAACTAACACTTAAATGGCCACAACCTTTAATGACCTCGGATTAATAAAGCATTTGCAAAGCGCAATTGACGAACTTGGATTTGAGCATCCTACGCCGATCCAGGAGGAGGCCTATTCTGTGGTGCGCTCTGGTCAAAATATCGTAGGGATTGCACAGACGGGGACAGGGAAAACCTTTGCTTATCTTTTGCCGATCATCAATGATTTGAAGTTTTCTAAGCAGATGGCGCCGAGGGTTTGTATTTTGGTGCCAACGAGGGAGCTGGTTTTGCAGGTAGTGGAGGAGATTGAGAAGTTGACGCAGTATATTAGCATTCGAGTGGTGGGGGTTTATGGAGGTACCAATATCAATACGCAAGGGCAGAAAGTCGCGCAAGGGGCGGATATTATTGTCGGAACACCGGGACGTTTTTATGACTTAGGATTGCGTCGGTCTTTTTCTATGAAGTCTTGCAAACAGTTGGTGATTGATGAAGTAGATGTAATGTTAGATTTAGGTTTTCGATTCCAATTGACCAATATTTTTGAGTTGCTGCCAGAGCGTCGTCAGAATATCATGTTTTCGGCAACGATGACGGATGAGGTGGATACCATGATAAAAGAGTTTTTCTACAAACCGGCTAAGATAGAAATTGCAGTTAGTGGAACGCCTTTGGATAATATTGCTCAACAATGCTATCCCGTGCGGAATTTTTACACCAAAGTAAATCTATTAGCGGAGTTGCTCAGAAACAAAAAAGAATTGACTAAAGTCTTGGTTTTTGTTTCCAGTAAGAAAAATGCGGATCGACTTTTTGCAAGGTTGGAACCGGAGTTTGCCTCAGAGATGGCGATTAT
>CAZDTI010000226.1:0-13931 GCA_964508085.1 uncultured Saprospiraceae bacterium
CCATAGAAAAGGCTCCACTTTTAACAGCGGAGCCTTTTCTATTTCCTTAAAACTTCAGCGCTTCTAACGCCCTACTTCGTTCTCAATCTAACTATTGGACAAATAATTTCCTCCAATGAAATCCCCCCATGTTGGAAGGTATTCTTGTAGTAATTATTGTAATGGTTGTAATTATTCGGATACAAAAAGAACTTATCTTCTTTCGCAAAAATAAACGTGGAACTAATGTTAGGCCTTGGCAACATCGCATGCTTAGGGTCTTTAAATTCCAAGACATCTTTCCTCTCGTATTTCAGATTTCGGCCTACCTTATAACGTAAATTAGTAGTCGTTTCTCTATCTCCGACTACCCGTGAAGGTTGATTAACCCGGATGGTTCCATGATCTGTGGTAATGATCAGGCGAATGTCTTTTTCTGCCAACTTTTGCAAAGCGGTCCAAAGTGGAGAGTGTAAAAACCATGATTTTGTTAAAGATCTATAGGCAGCCTCATCTCCTGCCAATTCTTTTAGCACCTCCATCTCCGTTCGCGCATGCGACATCATGTCAATAAAATTGTAAACGATCACGCTTAAATCCTTTGTCATGGAATTCATGATGTTATCGTTCATTAGCTTCGCCTTATAAACAGAAGTAACCTTGGTATAGTCAAATTTAATCTCCTTACGGAAGGTACGTCCGATTTGTTCACGTAGCAAATCTTCTTCATGCATATTCTTACCACCTTCATCGGTATCATTTTTCCACCAAGTGGGGTAATACTTTTCTATGTCTGCCGGCATCAAACCAGAGAAGATCGCGTTTCGGCTATACTGAGTGGAGGTTGGTAAAATACTAAAGAAAAAATCTTCTTCTTCTACACGGAACAATTCGCTAATGGTTGGTTCAATGATTTTCCATTGATCAAAACGCAAATTATCCAACAATACCATTACAGTAGGAACATCATCCTTAATATGCGGGAAGATTTTCTTACGCATTAAATTGTGAGACATAATCGGATTAGACTCATCGTCACTTAACCAACCTTCGTAGTTTCGTTCTACAAATTTGGAGAAAGCCGCATTCGCCTCGCTTTTCTGCATGGAAAGGATATCCGCCATCTGTGTCGTGTTAGACTCATCCAGCTTTATTTCCCAGCCAATAATTTTTTTATAAACATCCACCCATTCGTGGCGATCTAGTCCACTATTGATTTGCATCAAAATTTCACGAAACTCTTGTTGATAGTCCGAAGAATTCTTCTCTTGAACCAAACGCTTATTGTCAATAATTTTTTTAAGAGAAAGCAATATTTGATTTGGGTTCACTGGCTTGATCAGATAATCTGATATTTGAGAGCCAATTGCTTCTTCCATTACATGCTCTGCCTCATTCTTTGTAATCATGACCACCGGAATAGCAGGATGGTCTTCCTTAATTTTTGATAAAGTCTCTAATCCGGTAATTCCAGGCATTGATTCATCGAGGAAGACAACATCAAAACGACTGTCATTACATTCGTCTACTGCATCATGACCATTTGTAACCGTCGTTACCTCGTAGCCTTTTTGCTTTAGAAATAAAAGTTGGGGTTTTAGCAAGTCAATTTCGTCATCGGCCCACAATATCTTGATACTTTCCATACTTGATTTTTAATTGGTTTTGAAAAAGCGAATTCTAGTATTTTTTACAGAAAAGCGCTTGGGTGTAAAAATAGATAAATATATGTGCTTCGCCAACTAAGGCTTAGCAAGGTATTCTTTTGCTGTTTTACTATATTTTTTTTCAGGTCACTTAAAACCTACCATTCGTCCCCCAAAGTCCTCTAATCTTCCCTTCTATTAGATTTTTTCAAAATTCAAAGCAACCCAAAGCCGCAAATTTCAGTCTACCCAAATAGACAGAAAAAGTTTTGTCTCTTATTTTGAAATGTAAAATCTAACGCATTTATTTGAGCTTATATTCTATATAACACCAGAAGCTTTAGAACATCGATCTCAATAAACCGTTTAGCATCAAATGAAAGGAAAGAATAAAATTTTTAACGATCCGGTATACGGCTTCATTACTATTCCTCGCGGGCTCTTGCTCGACATCATTGATCACCCCTTTTTTCAACGGCTTAGACGGATTTCTCAGCTTGGATTGACCTATTATGTGTATCCAGGTGCGACCCATAGTCGTTTCCACCATACTTTAGGGGCTTATCATCTGATGTCTCAGGCTATAGATGTATTACGCTCCAAAGGGGTTGACATTACAGAAGAAGAAGCTCAAGGAGTTAAAATCGCTATTTTATTGCATGATATTGGTCACGGTCCATTTTCTCATGCCTTAGAACATACCATTGTAAATGTACATCATGAGTTTCTATCATTAGAATTCATGAGGCGATTCAATGAAATATTTGAAGGTCAGTTGCAAACGGCCATCGATATTTTTACGAATAAACACCCTAAGAAGTTCTTGTATCAGTTGGTCTCTGGCCAATTGGATATGGATCGGATGGATTATTTGAATCGCGATAGTTTTTATACAGGGGTTTATGAAGGCGTTATCGGTTATGACCGAATCATTAAAATGCTGGATGTTCGAGATGATGAGTTAGTGGTAGAAATAAAAGGCATCTATTCTATAGAAAAGTTTCTGATTGCCCGCCGATTGATGTATTGGCAGGTTTATTTACATAAAACGGCCTTTGGTGCGGAACAAATGTTGATTCACGCACTAAAGAGAGCCAAGCAGTTGGCTCAACAAGGAGCATTAAGCTATGGCTCAAAAACATTGAATTACTTTCTAAATAATTCTTTTGACGAAAATGATTTCAAAAGCGATGACTCACAAACTTTGGTTCATTTTTCAAATTTAGACGATACGGATATTATTTCTGCTCTCAAATCTTTTGCAGAACATGAAGATGAAATTCTTTCTTTTTTATCCTATAGTATCATCAACAGAAAATTATTTAGGACAGAGATAAATAATTCTGCGTTTAAAGGTGACTATATCGAAAACCTACGTCTAAAAATGCGTAACCAACTCGGCATCTCACCTAAAAACTTAGATTTTCTACTTTATGAAAAGCAAGAGTCAAACAATGCATATAACAAAGACATTGCAGAAATAAAAATATTGTTTGGCAACGGGGAGGTAAAACCAATTTCAGTTCTAAAAGATCATGAAATCCCAACTAAAGTAGTTACTAAATATTTTTTATGTTATCCGAAGAATATCTATTAGTTTTGCAGTCGATTTTGATCGATAATCGAATGAACATGCAAACCTGGTTACACTAAATAGTCTCATTTAACATACTGGTTATATTGGCAAGTTATATTTGTCTTTATTTCACTTATTTACACAAAACCAACCTACTACCATTTAATTAAATGATGGGATTAGGTTTTGAAGTAATACCCAACAGAGAAACTTTCAAATACTTTTTTAATAATCAAACCAATTCATTCAATTATGAAAAAATTGAACCTTATTCTAACTAGCGCATTTTTATTTTGCGCATTAGCTGTATTTGCACAGCCAGGTGACATGCCAATGGCACAAGAGCCAGGTAAGTGTTATGCAAAATGTTTAATCGCTGATGAGTATGAAACTGTTACTGAGCAAATTCTTGTTCGTGCAGCGTCTTCTCGTACAGAGGTTGTTCCTGCTGAGTACGAAACTGTTACTGACCAAGTAACTAAAGCTGCTGAAGCAACAAGAGTAGTAGCTACTGCTGCTGAGTACGAAACTGTTACTGAGCAAATCATGGTGAAGCCAGAATCAAGAAGAATGATTCCTGTTCCTGCTGAGTACGAAACGGTTACTGAGCAAATGTTAGTTAAAGCTGAATCAAAGCGAATGATTCCTGTTCCTGCTGAGTACGAAACGGTTACAGAACAAGTGATGATTAAGCCTGCTTCTTCAAGAATGATTCCTGTTCCTGCTGAGTACGAAACTGTTACAGAACAAGTAATGTCTAAAGCAGCATCTACTCGATTAATTCCAATTCCTGCTGAATACGAAACTGTTACTGAGCAGTACGTAAAGAAAGAAGCTTCTACTCGTATCGAGCGTGTACCTGCACGTTATGAAACGCAAACTGAGCAAATCGAAGTTGCTCCTGCTTCTACGAAGTGGGTTAAGAAGAAAGCTGATCGTAACTGTCTATCTGCTGATCCTAACGACTGTTTAGTTTGGTGTTTAGTAGAAGTACCTGCTCAATACAGAACGGTTACTAAGAAAGTACGTACTGGTTGTGCTGACGGATATACTGACAGTGGTGATGACTGTGTTCGTACAGTAGAAGTTCCTGCTGAGTACGGAACTCGTACTTCAAGAGTTGTTAAGACTCCTGCATCTTCTAGAGTAGAAGAAATTCCTGCTCAATACACAACGATCAAGAAGCGTGTAATCAAGAATGCTGCTACTACTCGTGAGCAAGCAATCGAAGCTACTTACAAGACTATGACTAAGAGAATTGTAAAAACTCCTGCTACTGTACGTGAGGAAATAATTCCTGCTGAGTACAAAACAGTTACTAAGACCGTATTGAAGAATCCTGCTACTGTACGTGAGGAAGTAATTCCTGCTGAGTACAAAACAGTTACTAAGAGAGTTGTAAAAACTCCTGCTGGAACTCGTGAGGAAGCTATTCCTGCACAGTACGCTTCTGTTACAAGAAGAGTATTGAAGAATGCTGCTGCTACTCGTACTATCGAAGTACCTGCTGAGTACACTACTGTTACTAGAAGAAATTTGGTAAAGAAAGGTGGATTCACGGAGTGGAAAGAAGTTCTTTGTGGTGACAAAGTTGATGGTTACACTATCCGTCAAATCCAGTCTGCTTTGAAGTCTCGTGGATACACTCCAGGACCTGTTGATAACATCTTAGGTGTTCAAACAAAAGCTGCTTTGACTAAATTCCAGAAAGACAACAATTTACCTGTTGGTCAATTGGATATGGAAACTTTGAAAGCTCTTGGTATCAACTACTAAGACCTGATTTAGTTTTTCAATAAAAAAAATCCCTGCGGAGCATTTGCTTTGCAGGGATTTTTTTCGATGTTGAGGCGCGAGGAACTCTCCGCTAATTGTGGTTTTGCAACACCAGCCGTGCTACAAAGACACCACGTTTAAACTAACTATGCCCAAAATCAACCAACTGTCATTCCGAGCGAGCGCAGCGAGTCGAAGAATCACACTTCCTTCTCTATCCTATACTGATTCACCACCTTCTCCCCTATCTTAATCGTTAATAAGTACTTTCCTTCAGGTAAAGCACTTACATCAATCGAACGTAGATAATTACCTGATTTTTGGTTTTTATAGAAGCTCTTTTTTAGCTCAATACTTCCACGATCCATTAGAGAAATCGCGACGTCTCCCTCTTCCTCCAGATTGTATTTTATTTTCACCATCCCCGTTTCTGGGTTAGGGCAAACCTTTTGAAAGGTCGTCCAATCTGGTTTTAGCTCATTAATCTTTTTAATGGTATAAAATGACGGTAGTCCATTTCTGGAAATATATTTTAGGCGGTAAGTGACCTCTTCTCCTGCTTTCACAAAATAGGAATCTTTTATTTGATAACTACTTATTGCTGTGCATCTGCCATCGACGAGTGCAAAGGTGGTAAAGTCATTCTGGTTAACAGATCTTTGTACTTCGAAAGTTGCTGAACCATCTGCTTCGTTTGTGGTCTTCCAGCTTATCAGTCTGTTTTCGTCGGCCTTTTCCACAGTACCTTCAGATAATACCATTTCATTTCCGAAGCTATTATTTCCTACTTTACTAGCCAACACAGTGTTCCTTTTTTCCAAGTATAACACAGATTCTCCATTCGGGCTCCAGACATCCAAGCCTTCCGGTAGAGCAAAGCGATTATAAAGATCACCTTCGCTAACCTCATCTGCATTATCTGTTTTAATGGTTCTCACTTCTACCCCATCCATACTAACAAAAACCAACTTAAATTGATTAAAGCTTCCACTTGCTTTTGTCCATTTTTTATCGTCATTATTTCTTCGAAGCGGAGCTCCCCAACAGCCTTCACCGATATAGGTCGTTCCATTTAAATCATCACGGATAAAACCTTCGTCACTTCCTGTACCTCGCATTGGTCGCAGCGGATGAGTTAATTTAACAACATGGGCATCTGACTCCATTACCAGTTTTACACCATATTCGTAAAATAGAGTTGCCCAGTTTTTCAATTGGCCGTTTTGCTCTCGTTTTGCTCTTGTGTGTGGACGAATGGCGTAATGGTACTGTGCAAAACGCCAAGATATGTGTTCATTCTTTGCTAAATCCTGTGCCAGCCATTCTCTTTGATTCCCACCACTGGCGATCAAAGAATTTAGTGTATATATACGCAGAAGATCACCGCCTAAATTTAGAGCGTAATACAATTTGTCATTTGGTGTATCAAATAATTCATACAATGTAGCATTGTTGTATTCGTGATTTCCTCTAGCTACAATAATAGGTGTCATTCTACCATCACTTCTAACGGTATGCTGCCAGTCATCAAACCATTCCAACCATTCCTTTCCAGTGTCGCCACCGGTCATATCTCCTCCAAACATAACGCAATCTGGGCTCAATTTTGCGACCAGCTTATTCGCATTTCTTCTGGCCTTTCTATAATTTCTGGAATCTCCTCCTGCTATGATAGATAGGCGTTCGTAAGGATTGTCTGGAGCCGTTTTGAAGGAGTAGCGTTTGCTGCAACCATCCGAATCTGCTAGTAAGAAATAATAGACGGTATTAGGTCTCAAATTCTCTAATCTCACGAATCTATTGTTCATTCCTTTCGACCTAATTTCCCGATCTGGTTCTTGTTGATAAGCGTAGAAAGCCGGATCAACGCCTCCGTCTATTTCGTCGTAATGTAATACGGGGTACTGACCACTTTCCTGATGCCAACCGATGACCATTGTCGTTGCTGGATCATCACGCCACATGCAGCGGAGTTTACTAATGGTTGCTTCAGCAGAAACCGTAGTGAAGAGCCAAAAGAAGAGCAGGCTATATCTGTAATTGATATGGAGCATAAGAGCTGAGTGTCTGTTGTGTTGTAATAATTTAGTATTACGTGTTGTTAATAACCGGATCAAAAGTTTCCAAAAATAGTGGTTTATAGCGATAACTCTGCATTGTGGCACAGATTATGGCAAAACATCTATTTTGATGATTACGAATTTGAAATTTTGACACTTCTTTAATTCGGAATATTGTACTTTTGCACCGCTCGGTATAAGCCAAAAAGGTTGCCAAAACAGCCTATTTTCCAATTTTATTAAAAAAAAACATATATGTCTGGAGATCAGCTTACCAAAAATTTAATCGCGAAGGAGTTACAACGCCAACGTCATGGAGTAGAACTCATCGCTTCTGAGAATTTTACTAGTTTAGAAGTCATTGAGGCAATGGGCAGTTGCCTGACCAATAAATATGCAGAAGGTTATCCGGGTAAACGGTATTATGGCGGTTGTGAAGTTGTTGATGAAATAGAACAATTAGCCATTGATAGGTTGAAAGAATTGTTTGGTGCCGCTTATGCCAATGTACAGCCACACTCCGGCGCGCAGGCAAATGCAGCCGTTTTCTTGGCAGTACTCCAACCAGGGGACAAAATCTTAGGTTTTGACTTATCTCATGGTGGTCACCTTTCTCATGGCTCTCCGGTTAATTTTTCTGGAAAAGTATACGAACCCTATTTCTATGGTGTAGAGAAAGATTCTGGTTTGATCGACATGGACAAGGTGGAGGCAAAAGCCTTAGAAGTTCAGCCAAAACTAATTATTTGTGGTGCTTCTGCATATTCCAGAGACTGGGATTACAAGCGCTTCCGCGAAATCGCAGATAAGGTCGGCGCTTTATTATTAGCAGATGTCGCTCACCCTGCCGGGTTAATTGCTGCTGGTTTATTGAATGATCCTATGCCTCATTGTCACATTGTAACCTCGACTACACATAAAACCCTCAGAGGTCCACGTGGTGGCATTATCATGATGGGAGAAAATTTCGACAATCCTTGGGGACGTACCACTAAAAACGGAAACCCCATAAAAATGTCCGCGATTTTAAATAGTGGTGTGTTCCCTGGTATGCAAGGTGGGCCTTTAGAACATGTCATCGCTGCAAAGGCAGTGGCTTTCTATGAAGCTCTTCAACCTTCCTTTAAAACCTATGGCGAACAAGTTATCAGAAATGCGCAAGCAATGGCTAAGGCATTTGTAGATAAAGATTACGACCTCATTTCTGGTGGAACGGATAATCACCTGATGTTGCTTGATCTTCGTTCTAAAAATGTTACGGGGAAGCAGGCGGAGCAAGCACTCGTTCGCGCTGATATTACCGTGAATAAAAACATGGTTCCTTTTGATACGCAATCCCCTTTTGTTACTTCTGGTATTCGGGTCGGTACGGCTGCTGTTACTTCAAGAGGAATGGCGGAACAAGATTGCGTTCAGATCGTCAACTGGATTGATGCCATTATTAATGATATTGAAAATGAGGAATTGATTGAAAATACGAAAAGAGAGATCAATCTTTATATGGAACGGTTTCCGCTGTATCCGGAATTGGTTACGGCTTAGGTTTTTATCTTTATTATTTGTTAGGTCAAAGGGATTTTCAACTTCAACCTCAAGTGCAACCTCAACTTCAAATCGCTCAGTTCGTAAGGCGATCGCGTATTATTCACGTATTAAGGGAATTGAAGTTGAGGTTGAGGTTGCGCTTGCAGTTGAAAAAGTTCAAGGATACCGAATATCCATCAAAAACAAACCATGGGGAGGAGCGCTTAAGCTCTTCTCCAGCAAGGTTTGATTCTCCATAGCCTCTCTCACTGTTTCGATTCTAACCTTTCCTAAGCCTACGTTCAAACACATCCCGACGATCAGTCGAACCATTCCTCGTAAAAAACGATTAGCGGCGATGTGAAAAACCATTTCTTCCTCTTTGAAAACCCATTCAGATTGATGCAAATCGCAGTTCATGGTTTTAGCATCGGACTTAGACTTACAAAACGGAGTGAAGGACTTGTATTCTAACAATAATTTTGCAGCAGCTTGCATTTTTTCTCTATCTAGTTTTCCAAAAAATGGATAATGGTAAACCGTGTCAGTATTGAATGGATTTTTCTTTGCACCGATGTGGTAGTTATAGGCTCGATAATTTGCATCGAAACGTGCGTGCGCGGTGGCCGCTACTTCGGCTACTTTATGAAAAACAATATCAGGGGGAAGCATTCTGTTTATTTTATATAACAAGGTGCTTTCAGATTCTATTGTTGCATCAAAGTGAAGAACATAATCTTTTGCATGAACGCCGGTGTCTGTTCGGCCACAGCCTACTATTTTTATTTCTTCCCGTAAAAGCTTGGAGAGTTTCTGTTCTATTGTTTCCTGGACAGTGGTGTCGTGAGGCTGTATTTGCCAGCCTTTGTAATTGGTGCCTTGGTAGGATATGGTGGCGAAGTATCTCATTGCTTTGCTGTAGTTCTTTTATCTTCGGAACGCTTTTCGCATTATTGCTTAGTAGTTATGCCAAAAGACCGAATATATACACTTAATAATTTCTATTCTACCATCTGTGCTTTGGTGATAATAGCGGGATGGATCTTACTGTTTTTAGGACCTTTTTTGTTTTAGTGCAGCGTCTTTTCTATTTGCGTTTACTTATTTCTTCGTCTAAGAGAATTAAGACATTTTCCAGTAGGTCTAGAATGGTTTTACACTCTACAATAACAATTTTGTTAACACCTTGAAAACCGACTAAGTTGTTTTTATACTCAATGTTTGATGTTAGCACATCGAAGGCCATTTCTAATTTCTCGTTATCCCAACCATTCCAACTTTCTCTAGGATCAGGGATTATCTTGTTATAAATTCCAATATATTGGAGTCCTGAATTCCAAAGTATTTGCTCATTTTCGTATAAATTGTCGGTTTGATTTTTCCAATCTGCTAAAAAATACTTTAATGAATCATTAGATATTAATGAGATATCACCAGATGAAATCAATGCATCAATTACTCCGTTAGAAGGGTTCGTCATTCCAAATAGAAATTGAGTTGAGTGAAGCGCTTCAAATGAGCTGTACTCAGCATTTCCTGAAGAAATTAATCCAACATAATTTTCTAAAGTTGGAACTATTGAAATTCTTAAATTCTGCTTTAATTTTATCCTTTCCTCGTTCAGTTTAAATTCTTTATTTAAATCTAAAAGAGCCTTTAATTCTTTTTTGTTATTGATTTTTTGCTGGTTCCAGTTATTTACTTGTAAAGCCAATAAAATTCCAACCATTACAAGCAAAATTTCTCCAACGGCATAAAACAAGTATCTTTTCAGGTTTCCTTTACTAAGTAATTTCCGCCTTATTTTTCGAAAAAAATTTATCATCGGAGGTTTCGTTTTATTTTTCCTTTAATGATACAAACAGCCCCTGAAAATAATGTGCACCTTATATAAAAGCCCTTTAGACAGAAATCTAAAGGGCTTTTATTTTATCCAGTTTCTTTATTTCTCTGCAAACCACTAAGCCACCCGCAACTTCGTCAACTTCGACTTACCCAAAGTATCCATTGCATAAGCTCGTGTAATTTCCAATTTCTTAGTGTCTTTAGCAGAAGGCAATTCAAACATGGCATCGGTTAGAATGGCTTCACAGATAGAACGTAAACCTCTGGCTCCTAATTTGAATTCTAAGGCTTTCTCAGCAATAAAGTCCAAAGCTCCGTCTGTAAATTTCAACTCAATTCCTTCCAGGCTGAATAATTTTTCATATTGCTTAACCAAAGCATTCTTAGGTTTCGTCAAAATCAATTTCAAAGCTTCCAAGTCTAATGGCTCTAAGTAAGTCAAAACAGGAAGACGACCTATTAACTCTGGGATCAAACCAAAAGATTTCAAATCCTGCTGGTTGATATATTGCAATAAATTATCTCTGTCAATTTTTTCTTTTTCCAATGAGTTAAAACCAATCACTTGGGTATTCACTCTTTTTGCAATTGCTCTTTCAATACCATCAAAGGCACCTCCACAAATGAAAAGGATATTCTCCGTATTGATCTTTACCATTTTTTGCTCTGGGTGCTTTCTTCCTCCTTGTGGTGGAACGTTAACGTCTGTTCCTTCCAACATTTTCAACATAGCTTGTTGCACCCCTTCACCAGATACATCTCTGGTAATTGATGGGTTATCGCTTTTACGGGCAATTTTATCAATCTCATCTACATACACGATTCCTTTCTCTGCAGCACTAACGTTGTAATCACAAACTTGTAGTAAACGGCTAAGAATGCTTTCTACATCCTCTCCGACATAACCCGCTTCTGTAAAGACCGTTGCATCTACAATTGCAAAAGGAACATTTAGATATTTAGCGATTGTTTTCGCTAATAAGGTTTTTCCTGTACCGGTTTGACCTACAAAAAGGATATTTGATTTTTCTATTTCTATATCGTCACTCCGTTGCTGACGCAAACGTTTGTAATGATTATATACTGCTACAGCCAAATATTTTTTGGCTTCGTCCTGACCAATGATGTAAGTATCAAGATGTGTTTTTATTTCTTTTGGTGTAATCGTTTCCGGTAAATAGAACTCCTCTTTACTATCTTCCTTTTTACCACTGTACAACTCTTCTTGGATAATCTCATCAGCTTGCTCTACACAAACTTCACAGATGTGACCATCTATACCTGCAATCAAGATGAGTGCTTCGGATTTGTCTCTTCCACAAAATGAACAACGATAGCTGTCTTTACTTTTACGCATGATTTCTATTTTTCTTTAAGTCTGGAAGGCGTTTATATTAAGAATCTCAATAACTTTCTGGTTTGAGTGATGAGCTTTTGAGCTTTCTTTTTCAAAAAACACCGCTCCTACCTTCATTAAAAAGCAGGAGCGGGGAATTTTATTGTATACATTGCTACTGCTGGCTCAAAGATAAGCAAAATTAAACCAGATAATAGCAACAAATAGAGAAGCGCAAATTATTATGCATCTTCCTTCTTACGTGGGTTAGAACGAGACAATACTTCATCAATCAACCCGTATTCCTTCGCTTGAGGAGCACGCATCCAGTTGTCACGATCACAATCTTTTTCGATTGTTTCGTAGGACTGGCCTGTGTGATCAGAAAGAATATCGTACAATTCCTTCTGCATTTCCTTGATTAAGTGGTAGGAGATTTCCATATCAGAAACCTGTCCTTGCATACCTCCTAATGGCTGGTGAATCATCACACGACTGTGGTGTAAACAAGTTCTCTTTCCTTTTGTTCCCGCTGCCAAGAGTACTGCCCCCATAGATGCAGCCATCCCCGTACAAATGGTTCCTACGTCTGGTGAAACATATTGCATAGTATCATAAATACCCAAACCAGCAATTACAGAACCTCCGGGACTATTAATGAACATTTGAATGTCTCTCTTCGGGTCTGTAGATTCAAGGAAGAGCATTTGAGCCTGAATAACGTTAGCTACATAATCATTTACAGGAACTCCCATAAAGATGATACGATCCATCATCAAACGAGAGAATACATCTAGCCCAACAATATTCATTGATCTTTCCTCAATTACGTTTGGTGTAAATCCCTGGATATTTGGACCGGTAGGTGTGGTCGTTTGAATATATTTCTCGAGGTGCATGCTACTCATACCTAAGTGTTTGGTAGCATATTTCTGAAACTCATTTTTGTCAAACATACTGAAAGTGTTTTTTGAGAGTTATGAGTGGACGTTGTGAATTAAGAAGGATCATATGGGATGACCATTCAAAAATAAAACTCCACTTCTAAACTCCTGCGTGTTAAACTATAAATTCAAAGAAGCACAATAAATAGTGCTTTTGTATTTCTCTAAGTTATTTTTTGCTGCAACTCAGGTCTGACAAAGAAAACTCCTAATCCACATCCTCTGTCACCTCCTCAATCCCTTCTTCTACATCTTCTTCTCCGTCATCTTCCGCAGCTGCAGGTTGTTGAAGAGCTTGTTTGGCTGCTTCTTGTTTCGCTACTTCTGCTTGAATAATGGCATCGAAGTCTTCGATACTCATTTTATTTTCTGTCAAAGCTACCTTTCCTCGCATTGCTGCCAGCATTCTATCAGCTAGTAATTCCTGATAAGCTTGTTCTACTTGTTTCTCATCCTCCATCAATCTGTTGGCAGTGTTCAAGATCACCAACTCATCGCCGTAGCCACCAAAGTATCCTCTGATCTTATCTTTGATGTATTCGAACACATCTTCACTGCTAACTTCTACACCGTGGTGCTCTACTAATTTAGACTGGATTAAAGACCAACGTAAGTTTTTAGCAAAACCTTCATATTCCTTATCCGAAATATCCGGTTTATCTTTATTCTCACCACTGCTGTTTATCCAACGCTTTAAGAATTCGTCTGGCAAGGCTACTTCGTTATTTTCCATCAAACTGTCTTGGAATGTACGGTATAACAGAGCATCTGCCTGCTTATCATAGTAACTCGCGATGTCTTTTGCTACTTTAGCTCTAGCTTCTTCTTCAGAAGTAATAACTCCTTCGCCGAAAGCTTTATCAAAGAAAGCAGTGTTCATCTCCGGCATTTCTATACGGGATACCTCTACAATAGTTGCTTCAAAGTCAGCTCCTACATCAGTCATATCATCTTCATTAGATGCACCGTAGAGGTATTTTATCACATGCTCCTTAGTTTTATCTTTTTCTACCTCATACATATTGATGTTAATAACATCTCCTTTCTTCTTGGTCAACAATGTTTTCTTCAAGGCATCTGTTGTATCTTTCACTAAAATAGAGAAGTCAGCCGCCCAACCGTTGTCTCTAACTTTATCATCTTTCAATTCCACTGCCTCAAATTCAACGATGTCATTATCTTGAATATCCGCTTCAATATTTACTCGCTCTCCATGACGCTTTTGCAAGCCTTCCATGTCTTTGT
>CAZDTI010000227.1:0-13853 GCA_964508085.1 uncultured Saprospiraceae bacterium
TCTAAGAGTAAAAATAAAATTATGTCCAAGAAAAATAAGAAAAGAACATTCTACTCTACTAATCCAGACTTTGTTTTTAATGAGGAAGAAGAAGAGCAGATTGAAAATTCTCCTTATTCTAAACAAAAACTTTACGTTAGCATAGATCGAAAGAAACGGCGTGGAAAGGAAGTGACTTTAATTGAAGGATTCAAGGGGACAATGGACCAGATGAAAGCGCTGGCTAAAATGCTGAAATCAAAATGTGGCGTAGGTGGTTCTGCGAAGGATGGTGAGATCATCATTCAAGGCAGTCATCGGGATAAGGTTATCGAACTTTTGAAGAAGGAAGGATTTGGGAAGGTGATAAGTAAGGGAGGGTGATTTTCAACTACAAGCACAAGCTCAACCTCAACCAGTCAGTACCGGAACGGGCGGGCTTCAATTCTCTTGATACGCAGAGCCAATCGTAAGATTTTTAACAGCAAAAAGAAAACGCTCAGTTTGCAAGTGACTTGCGAACTGAGCGTTTTGACGTTGAGGTTGAGAAAATGTTATTCAAATACTCGTTCCTCCAAAACTCCATTTCGGAAAACGAGCGTACAAACTTTTGTTAGGAAATTTGAATCGAAGAACGTGTCCTTTACTTGTTTGGTACTTTTATCAGCCATAGCTGTTGTGTATGCATTGGTGGCTTCTCTCTTCAACATTGCCACATTTTCTTCCGTTAGTCCCTCAAGGTACTCAATGGTAAAGTGGCCAATGGTATAACGATACTGGTTCGTTTTGTGGTCCAGTTCGAAAGCAACGATTCCAATTTTACCATCATAAGGATCCTCCATATTCCAATTGTCCTCCCAAAAGGTAGTCTCGGTGCTTACACCAATTTCATATTCTTCGACCATCATCACCTTATCAAAAGCATCTAAGGTGTTGTCAAAGTTTTGGTTAGACTCTGAAGAATTTGACACTGAAAAATCTGGTGCTACAGATTCAGCTTCAACCGTTTCCTCTAAAGGGATACTGCCAAAAGGAATATCTGTAATGTCCATTACAACTTCTTCTTTTTCAGTTGCAGTCACTACCTCTTCTTCAATTTGTAGTTCCTCTTCTACTTCAGTTTCTTCAATTACAGTACTATTGTTATTTTCAAACACTGGAACCGGCGCTTCTTGGACAATTTCCTCTTCTATCTTTTCCACTGGCATCCATTCCTCAGAGCGTAACTCCTCCATAGATTCTTCCATTTTGGGTTCATCCAAAACAATCTCTTCTATCTCCATTTCATCAACCTCAGCTGCGGTTACAACTTTAGCTTCCGTACTATATTTCTCATCCACGGTTACCTCCTCTTCGACAATATCTTCAACTATTTCTGATTTTTCGATGGTTTCTTCTTCAAAGGTTGGAGTCTCTAATTCCGTCTCTACTTCTTCTTCGAAAACTGGGTCTGAAGAATAACGACTACTTCCTACAGCTGGCAAACCTTCCTCTAACACGGGGTCTACATCTGTCTCTTTTTGTTCTTCCAAGAAGTCTCTGAGGTTTCGCTGAGGCGTAATATCCATTGGTACGGCCTTGGCATTTCGCTCTCTTTCTAATTCTGCCTGTTGTTCAGCCAGCTCTTCCATTTTCGCTTGACGCTCCTTTGTAAGCTTTTCTAATTTTTTTTCTTCTGCTTTTCTTTCTTTCTGGATTTTTTCCAAACGAGCCTCTTCTTTTTCTAAAGCTTTTTTACGTGACTTCTCCTCTTTTTCCAGTTTCTTTAATTCAGAAACACGTTCTTTTTCTTCCTTTGCCTGTTTTTTAATTTCGGCCAAACGTGCTTTTTCCTCTTTAGCTTGCCTCTCTCTAAGTTTCTTCTCTGCTTTACGTTTCTTACGTTCTTCACTTTTCTTTAGTGATTTATTGGTCAAGTCTGCCTGCATTAATGCTTCCTCTTTCTGTCGCTGTTTGTCATTTAATCCTTGTAATTTAAGTGCTTCCAATTCCGCTTCTTCCTCAATTCTAGATCGCTCCAATTCCGCCAATTTACTTTGTTCAGCAAGCAAAGCGGCTTGTCTCTCCTCTTCCTGAATCTGAGCTTCCTCTAAAGCTTTCAGATAAGCTGCTTCCAATTTCTGTTTATTCTCTATTTCCGCAACTTTAATCTGCTCTTCCAATGCTTTCAAGTGCTGACTTTCTTTGATTTCTCCCATCTTTTTCAACTCTGCTAGTTTAGCTTCTTCCGCTATGCGTTGCTCTTCTAGCTCCGCTAATAACAATAGTTTTGCTTCCACCGCCTTTTGTCGTGCTTCTTCAGCAATTTTAGCCTCCTGCAATGCTGCAATCCGCTCTTCTTCTAATCTACGTTTGTCTTCCAACTCCTTCAATATCCTGGCCTCTTCTTCTTGTTCGGCATTACGTAAAGCCGTTGCTTCTTTCTCTCGTTCTACTTCCGCCAATCGTTCTTCTGCTGCCTTTTGCTTTTTTGCCAATTCCGCAGATTGCTTTTGGTCTTCTAACAATGCTTTTTGACGAATTTCTTCTAATGCTGTTTTTTGTTTCAACTCTAGTAATTCTTGCTCTGCTACTCTTCTTTTTTCATTCAATTCTCTTCTTAATTTTGCCTCTTCCTCTGCCAAACGCTTCTCCATTGCCAATTCCCTTTCTTTTCGTTCTAAGGCTATTCTGTTTTTCTCTTCCTCTTCCTTTGCTTTCTTAGCTTTCGCTAAACGTATTTTCTCCGCTGCAATTTCTTTTTCTTTACGAAGCCGCTCTTCCTCTCTCTTACGCTGTGCATCCGCTGATTTCTTTTCGGCCACCAACCTTTCCAAACGTGCTGTTTCTTCTCGCTCCTTTTGTTGGCGTTCCGCCACTCTTCTTTTCTCTTGTTCAGCAGCTTGTCTTTTTGCCTCTTCTGCTTTCGCTAAACGATCTGCTTCCGCTTTTTGTCGAGCTTGCTCTTTTTCTGTTCTCGCTATCCGTTCTTTCTCTGCCCGTTGTTCTCTTTCTAACTTTTCTCGACGTGCTCTATTTTGAGCTTCCAATCTTTTTGCTTCCGCCAAACGTTCTTTCTCTGCCGCCGCAGCTGCTTTTTCTGCTTCTGCACGTTCTAAAGCTGCTCTTGATCCATTATCATGAGTATTCTCTTCTACTGCTACTTCAGATCGATTGTATACTGGTGCAGATTCTGTAGATCTATTGTTTTCTAAATCTGCCATTCGCGCCGCTTCCGCTTTACGTGCACGTTCAGCAGCTTCAAACCGCTCCATTGTAGAACCATTCGATGTAGGATTGTCTACGTAAGTAGAAGTCGTTGTCTTGGTCGTTTTTTTTGTAGATGTTTGCTGATTGGCCTTTTTAGGCTTTGTCTTATTGCTATTCCCGGAAGCCATGGTATTGTAACTTACTCCTTCGGATGCCGGCTTCGTCGTTTCTTTGGCACTTTGAATACCTTTGTTTTGTTGGCTTCGAGTAGTATTATTTTCTTTCGGTGCAATAGCAGTTTCGTTTGCAGATTCTGCCTTTTGCATGGCTTGCATCAGAGCATCAGGCTCTTCCTCAGAAGATTCCTCTTTTGAGGTTTCTGGACTAGAAACCGGTTCTGTAATTCCCAAATCCTTATTCTGACGAGCTTTCATAGCCCGCTCCATTGCTGCTTGGCGAGCATTATGGGCACTTTTACGAGTATTGGATTGTGCAAAAATTAAAGAAGGGAAAAGGAATAAAATAAAACAAAGTAGTCTCATAGAATGCATGGTATTTCTCATATTAGCAAATTGCAGAAATCCACTGTTTTAGGCATATTACGGCCACAAAGCAGCGGATATATTATATACTAATAGTATGAAATACCAAAACCAGTCCAAACTGGCTCTCCAAAAAGCAATTGCTACGAAATTAAGACAGCCGTCTCCTTTCTGATCGCTTCTAAAGCACGATCTAAAGGTTGCATATCTCTTTGTCCAGCCGCTTGAAGCAACATCCGGCTGTAGTTCAAGCCTGGGTCGTCAGGTTGAAATTGGTCATAAACTTGGTTAATTACGCTCATTGTATCATTACGCGCAAATTGAACGATTTTCCATAGGTTTTCAGAGACATATACTTGCTGGGTGATGTTATGTTCGAATTCCTTTTGAATAGAAATCAACAAGCTTAACCGAAGATCACTGGCGCTCATATTCTCCTGTCTTACCCTTAAAATGAGGCTAGGAATAGAAATCCTTTCGCAATATAAAGCAATGCGCTCATAAGCCTGAAGTCTCACTGGAAGCGTTTCCTTCTGCTGAGATTTTCGTATTTGCATGCTCTGCTGACGAAGTTGTCCTTCCAGATACTGTTTTTGCAAATAGTATACAGTAGCAAAAACGATCAAAGCAGGTACGCTTACTTTAATGATTTCTAAAATGACACTTAACCATAAAGGCATAGATAGATTTTTTTAGTGGTTTGAATTTGTGCGCGCAAAATAACTGCTTAATTCTCTTTTATCAAAACAAAAGCGTTTTTTCCGGCTAGAAATGCCGCTATAAGGCGCCTCCAGAGGTCTATATAACGACGTTCGAGCCAATGGAAACATCTTTTATCCATTTTTATTGACTAGAATTCAACTAAAGGGGCTTTCTTTACGTTAGATTTTTAGTTAAATTTGCAGTTAAACTAAATTTTAATAAAAGAATGTCAATGAGCACTTCAGTAGAAAAAAAAGCAATACTTCCTATACAAATATCTGATGCAGCATTAAAACAGTTGCACCGAATCAAAGAAGAACAAAACCTTCCTGAAGGACATGGTTTGCGCGTAGGTGTCAAAGGCGGCGGATGTTCTGGTTTTTCCTATGTTTTAGGTTTCGATCTCGCAAAAGAAGGAGATGATAATTTTGAGCATGGTGGTCTTACTGTTTTTATGCAAAAAGCACATGCGATGTATTTGATGGGGATGGAAATTGGCTGGGTAGAAGGTTTGAATAACAGAGGGTTTACATTTACAAATCCTAATGCGACTGATACTTGTGGTTGTGGGACTAGTTTTTCAGCTTAAGCTTCCTTCCATCTAATTTATCAATTCAAATGAGTACTATCGCAGAACTAAAAAACAACCTTCACAAGCTTATTGTGGAGACTGATGACCTTAATGTTCTGAAAAAAGTAGAGGAAGCCTTTATCTTGCTTCGTGCAGAATCGGCAAATAGAAATTCCTTGTCGAAACAAGAACAGGAAATGATTGAGCGTGGTATTACTGCAATGGATGAAGGCGAGGTTGTTTCTGATGAAGCTGCTAAGAATCAATTTGCGAAGTGGTTGAATAGGAATAATGAGTAAAGATATCCAAATCACTTTATCTTAGTATCTTCATCAATATCAACTCCTACTCCTTAAAAACAAACATTTGCCATTGAGATAGGTAAAAGCATAGTGATCTCTCACCTATTCTCTTCTTTTCCGAAAAGTCTTAATGCCAATCCGTCGGACACTCCTTCCCTACCTTTTCAATAATATCATATCACTAGGCATAACTTTAAGTAATTTTAGTTTCGTCGTATTAAATTTTAAAGCTTCCTCTGTTTCAATAATATTCCTTCTTGTCACAAAGCTCCAATTACTTTTAGATTTTTGAAATTGTTCTTCGTAGTTAACCATTTGACTAGATGTATATGTCAAAATACCACTCTCTTCAAATTCTAGCTTAATTTGAATTCCTGTAGTGTTAGGCGTTCCTACGGCTTCATTATAGTATCGGATTTTTTCTCTCAATTTATTTAATGCCTTTTCAGAATCGTATTCTATACAATACCATAGCGAAACTACTAAATGTGCTTCGTGATTCCACTTTGATTTTGGAAGCGTTCCCTTATTGAATTCTAAAATCAGATTATTAGTGTCCATTTTATTTGTAATCTTCTCTGATTGGATGGAAGACATCAGTCAGCTCTACAGCAGTGATTATAATTTCTTAGCACCATTAAGGAAAATTTTCATAATTGCCACCATTGCCTCCGATTTAGTGATGCTGCTTTTTTCGATAATATCCGTATCGCAAACCATTTGGGCTAGCTTTAAATAAGCTTGAAGAATAAAATCAGGCTTCAATGTTTTATCAAATAATCCATTTTTAATGCCTTCGTCGACAAGTGGTTTGTAACAATTTATTTCTCTATCCGCTCTTCCTTTTTGGTAAATGGCGTACAGGTCGGGAGAATGCGTTTTCAAGTCCTGTAAAAATCGGTAGCTGTCTTTACCTTCGACACTGGTCGCCAATTGTTCAGCAATCGTTATGAATTTATCATAGCTTGAGATCTTCTTATCGGAGACAATCTCCTTAATGATCACATCTATCTTTTGATCATACCGTTTTACGATCACTTCGACTAGGCCTTCCTTTGAACCAAAATTCTCATAGATGGTGCTTCTGCTTACATTCAACTTTTTGGTAAGCTCAGTCAGACTTAGTTTGTAAAAGCCTTGTTTGTACATCAATTCTTCGGCAATCGATACAATTCTATCATAGCGTTTTTGTTGTTTTTCTGTCAAAGAATTATATTCAATCATAGGCTTTTCGTCATTACGATGTTTTTATAACTATTATCCTCAATTTGGAAGTATGCCGTTCCGATATTCTCATATCCCAGTTTGTAATAAAAATCTATGGCTCCATGGTTGTGTTCATAAACCCATAACCATAATTTTTTAATTCCTCTTTTTGCAATTTCCGACTCGGCCAATTTAATGAGATTTTGACCAATTCCTTGTCTAAAAAAACGTCGGAGTATATACAACTTATTGACTTCAACACGTACAGAATTGTCATTCGGACAGCGCTTATTGTATTCCACTTGGATTACACCAACAGGGTTATTTTTAAACAGTGCTATCCATAAATCACAATTACTACTTTCAATATCTTCCTTAATTTTATTTGGTGAGAATTGCTTGTCAATGAAGTTGGTAAATTCGGATGTTACTCCTTCTGTTCCATAAGTGTCTACATATACCGTCTTATATAAAACGGAGAGTAAATGGTTCTCAGAAGTGGTTGCGGGGCGAAAAGTGAGGTGGTTCATTTTTGTACTTAAATAGTTTATTTAGTACAAATAATATAAAAAATATTGAGGATCGCAAATATTGGTTACAATAGTTTTTGATTGCTGGGCCCAGTGCTGGTTGAATCTAATTTATTATCAGAGAGATGCTCAAGTAATAAGCAATAGCCAACTCGTTCAAAAAGGAACCGAAATTACCACTTTTCCAAAAGACATTAATCCTCCTATAAAAACAACAATTGATTTTGAAAATTCATTTTCTTCTCTGAACAAATTTGATCACGGCGCTTATGGCGGAATTGGCTTTGGGTTTAATTTTGGAATGAATCAATTATTTATTGAGGGAAATTATTACCACGGCTTAAAAGATTTTGACGATGACAACACTTCCAAAAATCGGAGTTTACAATTAGGTTTAGGCTTTAGTAGGTCTTTAAGAATGAAGAAGAAATAAATGTAGCTTTTTGTCAAGCTTATAGTCTTTTTGTTACGCTCGCAATCCTCATGTAAGTAGAACGCGAGATGGTAGAGCTAGAGGCTCACGTTAGACCTAGTCACAGCAGCTTTTAAATCATAGGCAAAATTGTAGTAGTGTGTCCACGATTAAATCGAATCATTATACTTATTTGATGATTACCTATTTTAGAAATTGATTTGTTATTCAACGGTAAACAATAGGAGTAATTTAAATGCAGCAAACCTAAGAAGTTCACGCCTGTCTTTGGACAAATTCTAAAATCTTTAGTGTGGTAATATTCAAATGAATTTCCAATCATAAAAATGTACCCAAGACCAAAATCTTTCTCGATATTAAAGCCTAATGAAGTTCCCATGTGAAAATCGTCCTGATCAAAAAATACAATGGCATTCAGTTTCGGGCCATAAACTAAACTGGTAATTTTTTCAGTAGAAAGTTTGTAGTTTTTTCCATCCTCGGAGTAGCTTTTTGTTTTAGCACCTGAATTGGCCTTACACCATAAATAATTTACTCCAAAATCAATCCTATTGACGTTTTGGTAAGAGTAGCTTAATTGTACACCAACCCCATCCCCCTTTGTTTGAGCATTCATAGAAAAAGACAATAGCAGGAGTAAAAAGATTATGTGCTTCATCTTCTATGTTTACTTTCTTTTCCAAAAAAAGGCTACCGAATCTCTCCAGCAGCCTTTCCTTTTCTTAGTATTTTTTCAAATCAATTAAATCCCATCCACAATAGCATTCAAAGTAGCACTCGGCCGCATGGAAGCCGTAGCTTTCTCGGGACTCGGAGAATAATACCCCTCTATATCCATCGCCACTCCTTGCACATCAATTAATTCGGCCACAATCTTTTCTTCCTGACTCTGTAAAGCTTCCGCTATCGGAGCAAACTTAGTTGCTAACTCCGCATCCGCAGATTGATTCGCCAACTCTTTTGCCCAGTACAGCGCCAAATAAAAATGACTACCTCTATTGTCCAGTTCATTTACAATTCTTGATGGAGACTTTCCATTCTGCAATAAAGAAACGGTAGCGTTATCCAATGCATCAGCTATTATTTGTGCCTTAGGATTATTGTTCGTCTTAGCTTCGTGTTCTAAAGAAACAGCTAAAGCCAAAAACTCGCCTAAAGAATCCCATCTTAAGTGATTCTCTTCATTGAACTGTTGTACGTGCTTAGGAGCGGAACCACCAGCACCTGTCTCAAACAAACCACCACCATTCATCAAAGGAACAATGGACAACATTTTTGCACTAGTTCCCAATTCTAGAATCGGAAAAAGGTCTGTGTTGTAGTCTCTTAAAACATTACCCGTAACAGAGATGGTATCTTCCCCATCTTTCATTCGCTGGATAGAAACTTTAGTCGCCTCCACTGGAGAAAGGATTCTAATGTCTAAACCTGTTGTGTCGTGATTCGGTAGGTAAGCATTTACTTTTTGAATTAACTGAGCATCATGGGCTCTGTTTTCATTCAACCAAAAGATAGCAGGGACCTGTGTAGCAGTTGCTCTGTTAACAGCCAATTTAACCCAGTCCTGAATAGGAAGGTCTTTTACCTGGCACATTCTCCAGATGTCTCCTTCTTCCACTTCATGCTCCATTAAGACAGCACCGGTGTTATCAACTACTTGCACGGTACCAACTGAAGGAATTTCGAAGGTCTTATCATGCGAACCATATTCCTCCGCTTTTTGAGCCATCAATCCGACGTTAGGAACAGTACCCATTGTCGTAGGATCAAAAGCACCATTTTCTTTACAGAAATCGATTGTCGCTTGGTAGATACCTGCATAAGAACTATCTGGAATAACCGCTTTGGTGTCTTGAGACTTCCCTTCTTTGTTCCACATTTGACCAGAAGTTCTGATCATAGCAGGCATCGAAGCATCAATGATTACGTCTGACGGTACGTGTAAATTTGTAATCCCTTTGTCCGAGTTGACCATTGCCAAATCCGGACCTTCAGCTAGGCACTTTTCTATTCCAATCTCGACCTCTGCTCTTAGTCCTGGACTAAGATGCTCTAAATTGCCTAATAAATTTCCAAGGCCATTATTTACATTAACACCAGCTTCCTCTAATTCTTTTCCATATTTTTCGAAAACAGGTTTGAAAAACACTTTTACAGCATGACCAAAAATGATCGGATCAGAAACCTTCATCATAGTTGCTTTCATGTGTAGTGAAAACAATATGCCCTTGGCTTTTGCATCTGCAATTTGTGCTTCAAAAAAAGCAAGCAATGCTTTTTTACTCATGAATGTCCCATCAACAATCTCTCCTTCCAAAACAGGAACAGACTCTTTTAAAATGGTTGTACCGTTAGCACCTACCAATTGTATTTTCACAGAACCCGCTTTGGAGATCGTCACTGATTTTTCATTGGACGCAAAATCTCCCGATCCCATCGTAGATACATGAGAGGCAGAATCTGCAGACCATTTACCCATTCGATGCGGGTTTTTCTTAGCATAAGCTTTTACTGGCTTTGGCGCTCTTCTATCTGAGTTACCTTCTCGGAGAACAGGATTTACTGCACTCCCTTTTATTTTATCGAAAGTTGCTTTAATGCTTTTTTCTTCGTCGGTAGTTGGATCGTCTGGATAATTAGGTACAGCGAACCCGTCTCCCTGCAGCTCTTCAATAGTCTTTTTGAGTTGTGGGATAGAAGCTGAAATATTGGGTAACTTAATGATATTTGCCTCTGGCTTCTTAACCAATTCCCCCAATTCAGCCAATGCATCTGGCACTCGTTGTTCTGGCTTTAGGTAAGTAGGAAAGCTAGCAAGAATTCTACCTGCAAGGGAAATATCTTTTGTTTCCACTTCGACACCACATTGCTTGGCAAAAGCTTGTACAATGGGTAGCAGTGATTTTGTTGCCAAAGCAGGTGCTTCGTCAGTGTGCGTATAAAAAATCTTAGACGACATGTGTTATTATTTATTTATTATATACCGAGAAATCGGTCAATGTGAACGATAATTATTTGTTTGGGGTGCAAATATAACATATCGCGGCTGCGCCGCAAATTAAAATTTGAATGAAAAATAAGGTTTTCCCTTTAGGTGAGGTTTACGCAGTTTCGTTTAAGGTGTTTCAAAGGTAAATGTGGTCCTTTTTGGTGGATATTATACACACAAGAACAATAGGACACCAACCTCTTCAGCCAATAAATAGGTTCGAGTAGGCAAAAACAGCAGTTTAAGAAAACCGAGGGAACTAAATCTTATTTTCCGATAAGTTTAGCTTTTCAAAAAACGCCAAAAGTAGGTAGTCAACTCTTCGACGATATCTTCAACTTTTCCATCCGAAAGATAAACAATATCTGCTTCCTCATAATCAGCTTCCCGACTCGCCAGGTGCTTTTCAATAAAGGTTCGCAATTCCTCTGCTGTGCTGTTGTTTGCTTTGATGATTGGTCGTTTTTCTTTTTTAGAGGACAAGCGGTGAAATAAGGTATCCACACTTACTTTCAGATAAATGGAAATCCCTTGGTCTTCTATCCAATCTCTATTTTGTGGAAAACAAAAGGTACCTCCTCCACAAGAGACAATCGCATTTGCTTCCTTTGGAATGGACTTTAAAGTCTCTGTTTCTTTTTGCCGAAAGGCAGCCTCCCCTTCTGTTGCAAAAATCTTCGAGACGGATTTTCCATAACGTTCAACGATACTGGCGTCTAAGTCAAAAAAAGGGATGTCCATTTTTTGGGCTAGGTGGCGGCCGATGTGGGTTTTACCACTGGCCATATATCCAGTGAGATAGATATTCATAAGGTCGCAAGGTACAAGATTTTTTCAATCTCAACTATAACTACAAACGCAAATCAATTCCCGTAATTTGCAAGCGGAACAAGATGTAAAAAGTCTTCCTTATACTTCTGTACGTTTAATTAATTTTCATTTCTCAATTTTCAATTAAAAAGACTTAGATTTGCGGACGAATTTTAGTTTTGGAGGTATTAGCTTATTAGTAAACAGTTAATAATCCTAAAATAGCATCTATGAAAAATCTGATCTACTTATTTATTATTACTTTAGTTTTTGCTTCTTGCACCGAAGAGAAAGCAGCGGCAATTGGTGAAAAATCAGTGAGTGAAATAAAAGTTTCTGACCGAATCAGTAGCATTGTTCGAAACCCAATTACGGCGGATGAAGCGAACATGGATACCGTGAATATTGCGAAAATTGTCTTTGAGGAAAGCTCTTATAATTTTGGAACTGTCGATGCTGGGGATAAGGTGGAACACATTTTTAAATTTAAGAACACTGGCAAGGTTAACTTGCTGATTACCAAAGCAAAATCTACTTGTGGTTGTACTGTTCCTAAATGGCCAGAATACCCAATTGCTCCTGGACAATCTGACCAAATAAAGGTGGTCTTTGATACTAAAGGAAAAAAAGACTATCAGAGCAAACCCGTTACTATTTTTGCCAATACCTATCCTAGCGAGTCAAAGGTGTATATGAAGGGGCAGGTGATTCCGGGGAGGGAGGATTAGGATAATTTATTTATTAGAATGGATTAAAAATTCAAGATTAAGAATTAAGGATTATCCCCTCAGACGCGAGAAAACAGCTTACTTGTATTTGAAAGAATAATTTTAATTTCTTAATCAAGAAACAAGTTAATTATATTATCTAAAACAGAATTACATACTTATGGAGTTTACGAATTTACTTTTGCCTTTAATGCTTTTTGCGACGATCTACTTTTTCTTTATTCGTCCACAGCAGAAATTACGAGATGCCCAGCAGACTTTTGTCGATAATATGGAGAAGGGAGATGAAGTGGTGACGAACGGTGGCATTATTGGAAGAATTAATAAGATTGATGGAAACGTAGTTACACTTCAAGTCGATACGAAGACTTTTGTACGTGTTGCTAAGGGATACATTTCTAAAGAACTAACAGAAGTCATTGCCAAGGGAGAAAATGTTGAAGCCTGATAACAAACCTGTTTCTCGTTTTATAAAAAGCGACCGAGCGGTACTGATCATTTGCATCGGTATCGCTTTGATCTTCTGGACGCTGACCAGGCTTTCTCAGTCTTACAAAACGACACAAATATGCAATTTACAATATAATCTTCCTGAAGGCTATATCTTGGCCAGTGATGCCCCCGAGAGTCTTGTTGTTTCTATGGAAGGAGTAGGCTGGGACTTGATGTCCAATTATTTCCAAAAAAAGAAAGGCAATCTATCCTTAAATTTGACAACTAGCCAACGTCAAATATACAACAGTGCTCAGCTCATAAGCAAACTACTCCGTAGCCAAAACAGTATCGACATAAATGGTTTGAACATCGATATACTCGAACTCTCTGTTGAAGAACAACTCAGTAAAAAGGTGCCTATTTCTCTTGCTGCAAATTTTAGCTTTGATTCTCGATATCAGCTTAAACAAGCTCCTCAAATAATTCCCGACAGTATATTGTTATCCGGTCCGGAAACCCAGATAGACACCATTACGAGCTGGCCGACAGAACTCATCGAAATAAAAAATTTGGATAAAAATTTATCCATGGCTTTGCCACTGATTCAACCAACCGAAAAGAGTATTTCTATTGCGTCGACTGAAGTTCAATTGAATATCGAGGTTGAGCAGTTGACAGGTAAGGAATTCTTTATTCCGGTACAAGTGAAAAATGCACCTGACAGCATTAAGATATTCCCATCTAATATAAAACTCAGCTGTGTGGTGGGGCTCAGTCACTATGAAGCAATCAAAGCGAGTGACTTCGTTTTAGAAGTGGATATGAGTGGGATTGCTGCAAAAGAAGAAAACAATACACTTCCGGTTTTACTAAGTCATCAGCCGGATGTAGTTAAAGCGGTACATTTATCAAATCAGTCTGTAGAGTTTTTCTTTGTGGAGAATGGTTTGGATTCGGTTCGGGTGGAATAAAACCTTTGAGTTGTTATACATTTTCACCTCGTCCTCGTCTGCCTGCCTTGAAGGGACGCATACACTTGTAGCCTATTTTGATGAGAATAAGCTTTCTCTTTTAAAAAGGGATAGTCATTTTTAAATTATTTTGCAATTGAAAAAAACAACGCTCCTTTTCCTTTCTTTGCTATTATCATTGACTTGCCTTTTCTATATTATTAAACCTAAATTTCAATCAGAAGAAATGTCAGAAATAGGCAGAACTTCAAAAGCTTATCATCACTGTCTTGGCAACATCCAACAAAAAGTGCAAGAGAATGGAATTAATCCAAATGCATTTGAGCTTCACCTCAGAGCCTATAAAGCAGAAGAATTGTTAGAAGTTTGGATAAAAAACAAAGAACAAGAACGATGGAAACTTCTGAAAGGATATCCTTTTTGTGTAAATAGTGGTAAAGCCGGCCCCAAGCGAAAGGAAGGGGAC
>CAZDTI010000228.1:0-6000 GCA_964508085.1 uncultured Saprospiraceae bacterium
GCGACGACTATTCAACCTTGTGATGACGGTGATCCTTGCACCATTAATGATACTGAAGTAATCCTAACTGCTGCTGGAATTATTTGTGAACCTTGTATGGGGATACTTAATCCAACTTGTGACCATATTCAAGGAAAAGTATTTGCAGATGAGATTGAGAATTGTATGTTTGATATGGGAGAAACCGGATTATCTAATTTGCTCGTACAAGCGGTTGGAAATCTTACTTTTTATGGACTCACTAATGAGAATGGAGAGTACAATATACCGGCTTTTCCCGATACTTATGAACTAAGTATTGTAAATTATAATGATCAAATTTGGTCGCCTTGTCTACCAATCCAAAATGTAACGGTGACGCCAAATATTCCAACTATTGCAGATTTTTCTCTCCAAAAAATAATAGACTGTCCGCTCTTAGAAGTAGAATATTCTGTACCACTGCTCCGACGTTGTTTCGAAAATTATGTCAATGTAAGTTATTGTAACAGTGGTTCCGTAGAAGCAACAGATGCTTATATTCAAATCACCTTACCCGATTTAATCAGTATTGTAGATGCACCTCCGTATACAGATTTGGGGAACGGGGTATTTGAGTTTGCTATTGGCGATTTAGCCTTCGGAGAATGCGGGTCTTTTAATATCTTGATCAGCACTTCCTGTGATGCAGAGCTCGGACAAACCTTATGTGCTGTTGCCGAAATATTCCCACAAGCCCCTTGCGTTCCTCCTTCGGCTAGCTGGTCCGGTGCAAGTCTGGAGATAACAACAACTTGCGATGGTGACCAAATTCAATTTCAGATTACCAATACTGGTACAGCCAATATGACGACGTCACGAGAGTATATTGTTATAGAAGATGGTGTGGTATTCATGACTTCGCCTACTCCGATCCAATTGGATCAAGGGGAATCAACTCCGTTCCTTAATTTTCCAGAGAATGGGACCTCCTATATCTTGCAAGTCCAACAAGTGGAAGAGCATCCTGGGCATTCAATGCCTTCGCTTGCCGTTGAAGGTTGTGGAGAGGATGTTGTAGGTCCTTTTTCCAACGATTTTGTGAGTCAATTTCCGCTTGATGATGCTGACTCATTTGTTGATATTGATTGTCATGAAGTCATCGGTGCTTGGGATCCAAATGATAAAAACGCAGAGCCGATTGGTTATGACATGAATCATTTTATTAGAAAGAATACTGACATTGAATATTTTATTCGTTTTCAAAATACAGGTACCGATACGGCATTTAATATTGTTATAGAAGATGTTTTATCGGAGCATTTAGATATTACTACCCTTCGTCCTGGTGTAAGTAGTCATCCATATGCTATGGAGATATTGGGTAGTGATACGCTTCATTTTATTTTTGAAAACATCATGTTGCCGGATAGTAATGTGAATGAAGTTGCCTCGCATGGGTTTGTGAAATTCACCATCGCACAGCAGCTCGATTTACCAGTCGAAACGATTATCGAAAACACGGCAGGGATCTTCTTTGATTTTAATGAGGCCGTCATTACCAATACTGTTTTTCATACCATCGGTGAAAATTTCATTCTTACTTCTGTTGAGGAAACATTGGCTTCCAGGTCAGAAATTGAGGTCATTCCAAATCCATTCACTAACGAAATACATTTTACCTTAAAGGGTATAGCTGCAAAAAAGGGCATACTTCATTTGTATAACTTACAAGGTCAAAAAATGCTTACGCAAGCCTTTGATGGCTCCTCGGTTTTAATCCAAGGAACTCAATTGTTAAGCGGCCCTTATCTTTATAAAATTGATATTGATGGGGAATTTGTGGGTAGTGGGAAATTGATAAAGCAATAATGTTTATTTGCTAAGGGGTACAACTTAAAGTAAGTTAAAATAGTTCGTCCGGCAGCTTTCGTGGCTGTCGGGCGAATTCTATTTTTGCAAGTTCCCAGTCTTTTAGCAATACTTACCTATCTTTAGAATTTAAAATCGAACAGCTAAGGATTATGTCAAAGAAGCAAAAGGTTCAGATCTATCATAATGCTAACTGCTCCAAAAGCAATGCGACTTGTAAGTTGCTGATGAAAGAAGATGTTGATTTTGAAACAATAGAATATCTAAAAACACCTCTGACAAAGGAAGACTTAATAGTCTTGTTGGGTAAATTCGATTAAAAGTGCACTAAAAGGGGAGTATGGAAATCACCATGAGGTTTCGAGAACAAAAGGAAGTGAGCTGTGGATAAATCCCTTGATGACGATATACTGGACTTTTGATTTAAGAAGTGTAATTAGGAAAATAAAATATTATGATCTAATTAAGGATACAAATACGATGGGAGAACTTGAGGAATAACTGACGAAGTATAGATCTGCATTGAAAGAGGTGAGAGCGAAAAAACAGATCCCTATCTAAAGACTCCGTAAATAATGACAACAAGTATAAATTGGAAGGTTGTTAATCTCTGAATCCTAAAAGATGAATTTTGCTAGATTATGAACGTGATCATTTAAGACAAACAAAGGCTACATGAAACTATTAACCCAAGAATACAAAGAACACTGGAACACCTCAAGCAAAGTATTATTCAGACTGCTGTTTACCTACTTTGTTTTATACATACTCCTCGCCTTTTTGAGTCCATTATTAGAAACTCCTTATCGGTGGATTGGTAAAGCTATTTTTGAGATAGACTACGAATATAAAGTAAGTGGCTATGGGAGTGGAGATCATACTTTTGCTTACCTGACTTTATTTGTAAATGCAGTTTTAACTTTTATCGTAGTTAGTCTTTGGAGCCTTTTAGATGGAAAACGTAAAAGCTACAATTCGTGGCTATATTGGTTTTTGGTATTTCTTCGAATTGTATTAATTGCGACCATGTTTCTTTATGGTTTTGTGAAAATTTTTAAAATTCAATTTCCATCCGCTTCGTTAGTACGTCTACTTGAACCTTTGGGTGATTTTTCTCCAATGGGATTAGCATGGACCTACATGGGGTTTTCAAAAAGTTTTAATGTTTTTGCTGGTTCTTTAGAAGTGTTGGGAGGCTTGCTTTTAATTCCCCGACGGACACAAACGCTTGGTTCATTTATTATTATTGGAGTGATGACTCAAGTGGCTATGATGAATTTTTGTTATGATATTCCAGTCAAGTTATTTTCAATTCATTTGATTTTAATGGCTTCGGTTATTTTTATAACGGATCACCGATTTTTAGACGTATTCATTAAGAACAAATCGGTAGAAAAATATAATTATTTTCATCCTATTAAAAACGTGAAGTATCATGAACGGATTTTTTGGATTAAATCTATTGGCTCATTTATTCTTGTTACTTGCATCTCGATTTTTATTTATACAGCTACAAAGGATAAAGGGGACAATAGAATAAAACCGCTCCTCTATGGTATTTGGGAAGTATCTTCTTTCACTAAAAACGGAAAGACGCTCCCTCCTTTAATTACAGATTATTATAGATGGCGCTATCTTATAGTTGATAGGAAAGGCTACGCTACTGTAAAAACGATGGACGATGAAAAACATTTTTATCAGCTTAATCCAGATTCAACCGCTCAAAAAATAAGTATTCACAAAAGAGAAATGGAGTCCGAAGAATTTAATTTTAGTTATGAAACGAAAGATAACTCCTTCCTCCAACTCGATGGCGTTTTACAATCTGATACCGCGCAAATCAGACCGGATACTTTGCAGATCAAATTGTACAGAAAAGATCATGAAAAGTTTATTTTGAATGCTCGTGGTTTTAATTGGATTAATGAGCGACCTTTTAATAAGTAGAGGTAGCTTATTTATCCCTCATTCCATAAATGAAAAAAGCCACTAACCAAACCCCCAGTCTTCCGACAGAACAAGAGGTACAGTTAATGGCTTATGAAGCAAAAGTAGAAAAACTACTATTCTACAATAATCTTATAAGTATTTTCTCTGTTATTAACACTCAAAAAGTAAACACCCGCCTGCAAAGCCGAGACATCAACCTTATCCGTGTTTTCAATTGTCAACATTAAAGTACCCATCGTGTTGAAAATTTCAACATCGGCAGCTTCCTTTAGATTAACAACATCATTAGCTGGATTAGGATAAACCTCATCAGAAAGGACGTCGCCTTCATCGTTTGCACTAAAATTTTGTGGTGCGTTATTGCTATTAGTACTCGCAGAAACAGGAGAAACAATTTTGGAAGCAAACAACAATTGTCCACCTTCACTTAGGTCAGTATCATCACCAATCGGAGAATCAGGATTAACGGCGCTGTCGTTACTGTGTGCTTGTACGTTTAATAACAATAGCGTTTCATTTTCTTGTGTGTCAAAGAAACGTGTAACGTCGATGGTTCCAGAAGATTCCCAGTCACCACAATCGTCAGGATCTGAATCAGTTTGCTTGTAAGGCACTGCGTTTCTATCCATTTCCAAGATACGCTCCAACTTACCGTCATTAGGGTTCAACTGCCAAACAGAAGCTTCCATTCCACTCATCAAACAAAAGTCACCTACAGAACGATCTTCATTAATATAGATGTATCCATCATCAGCCCAAGTAAGGTTGTCCGGGCTTCTCAAACCGTAATCTGGATCAGGGAATTGACCAGCACCAGCATCATCACCATCATAAAGAACAGTCAATGTAGTTTTAATGTTATTGATGTCATCAAGATCACCGTCTAGTTGGTCTTCAAAGTCGTCAGCATCGATGTCAACCAAGTAAGTTGTTCCCCAGGAATCAGCAGGAAATAAAGAAGAACGACCAGTAGACGCGAAAACAGCTTGTGTACCATCTTCTGGGTTCGTGTGCAAATCTTCAGGACGAGAGAATTGGAATTTGTTTACCAAAGTACCTAAAGCATCTTGCGTAAGGATGTCTGCATAACCTACGTTGTCCCAACCTGGCTCACCTGCCATGTCCGGTTCAAAGTGGTCAATTTTTACAAACTTTCCATCTCTGAAAGTACCCGTACCATTCCAGTCCTCAGGGGTTAAGTCGCCATTATCAGCTACCCATACATATAAGTAACCTTTGGCCAAGCCATTCTTTTCTAAGAAACGTGGGGCGTTAGGGGTGAAAGACTCATCCTTTTCTCCAACGTACAATAATAAAGGAGCTGCCTGACGGTCATCGCCGATAAGGATCACAACTTTATCCGTATCAAAGTTATCCATCACTGCAACAGATTCCCAAGCTGCTCTTCCCATCGCAGGAACGCAGTACAATTCTTCATCGTCAACGTCCAAGGCAAACTCCTGTCCACCAAGTGCATCGAATGGAGGGCCTGTTTCTTCTCCAGCGAAAAAGATGTCATCTTCAAAGCCGTACTTATCGTCTTCGATTCCATTCGCAGAGCAAAGTCTGTCGATACCATCCAGAGAACCTGGGTTAGCCCCTTCGTTAAGCTGAGAAGGGCTCACTACTTCTTCATAGTAGCGGTCGTAAATTTCATCAAAAGCCAACTCTGCATATTTAACAGCGAAGTTGCCGTACTTAATTTGTACTCTGAATTTGGTGATACGAGAACCTGTCAATACCGTTCCATTTTTTAAACCGAAAGGATAACCTCTTTCGTCTCTAAGCTCATGTGTTGCAAAAAGATTAATTCTGTTGTTGCGGTGCTTGAAAGCGTACATGCCATCCAGCAATCCAGGTACACGATAACCAAATCGGTCAAGGCTGTAATCGTTTCCATCTCTGTCGGTTTCACCAACAGTAAATACAGGATCGGTTTTCCAACCGTTTTTAAAGTTCTTTGTTACGCCGCGCATCATGCCTACTTCTTCGGTGTCATAATACTGAGCTTGTGCATTGAAGCCGATGAGGGTTGTGATAAGGGTGAGTAATAAGATTTTGAAGGGGATACATTTTTTCATGATAAAAGTTTAAATTAGATATAAGAAAATAATAATATCAACAAATGTACTTTTGTGGTGTTAAGTGAAAAAGGGATTGATTTTATGAGAATGTTATTTTGGAGTGAATTGTCTGGGTGTATTGTTAATGGATTGTGAG
>CAZDTI010000228.1:6100-13808 GCA_964508085.1 uncultured Saprospiraceae bacterium
GAAATAGAGGATGTATTAAAAGAAGAATGAAATAGGAGTATCGATTGCTCTAAAATGATATAAAACTAAAAGCATGAAAATTAATCTAAATTACCTAACAATAATTTTACTATTCCTTTTCCCTCCAACGTCCACACAAGCTGTTGTTGCCATTCAACAGCCTGCTGGAAAAATAGAATCAAAACGGGCGTTGAAGAAATTGAAAAAGAAAGAGCGGAAAGCGAGAAGAAAAATCACTTGGAAAAAAGTATTAAAGGAAGGGCTGCTTCCTCTCCTTCAAATGGTTAGTTTGGTTGTATTGGTAGGGACATCAGCAGTAGGCGGCTCAACTTTGATAGGAATACTGTTTTTAAACCTTGTCGTTTTATCAGCCTATATTGCAATGCGAAAAAAAGAAAATCCGGATTTGAAACTAAGTGTGGTTTTTTCTTGTGTTATGATTATTGTTAATTTATTGCTTTCTAGGGTTCCTTGGTAGGGCCGATTAAAACAAAAAAATCCCAACCCAGAAACCCAAGTTGAGATTTTTTCCATCAAAAGCATTCCAACGAACGCCAAAATTTTTCAGTATCATTCAACCCCCTACACGCTCACTCCCGAACCACACGATAGAAGGAAGTTAAAAGTTGACCTACGCTTCCTTCTCCGACCCAAACACCGACCCAAAATAACTCCGATTCAACTCCGCAATATTCGTAATCGAAATCTCCTTAGGACATTCCGCCTCACAAGCTCCCGTATTCGTACACATCCCAAAACCTTCCGAATCCATCTGCGCCACCATAGATTGCACCCGCTGCGTATGTTCCACTTCCCCCTGAGGCATCGTGCCCAAGTGTACCACCTTCGCAGAAGTAAACAACATCGCCGAAGCATTCGGACAAGCCGCCACGCAAGCACCACAACCAATACAAGTCGCCGCATCAAAAGATTTACCCGCTCTGTCCTTTTCAATTGGAATCGCATTTCCATCCTGTGCCTGTCCTGTGTTTACAGAAACATAACCACCCGCTTGGATGATGTTGTCAAAAGCAGTACGGTCTACTACCAAGTCTTTTATGATTGGAAATGACTTTGCTCTAAAAGGCTCGATGGTGATTGTGTCGCCATCTTTGAAAGAACGCATGTGTAATTGGCAAGTTGTAGTACCTTTGTTAGGTCCGTGAGGTTGGCCATCAATCACCATGCTGCAAGCGCCACAAATCCCCTCTCGGCAATCGTGTTCAAAAGCAATGGGTGTTTCTTTTTTTGTAAGCAGTTCTTCGTTGAGTACATCCATCATCTCTAGAAAAGACATATGCTCTTCGGCGGTTACATTGTAACTCTCGAACTTTCCACTATCATTATTGTTCTTTTGTCTCCAAACCTTCAATGTTAAATTCATATCTGTTGACTTTTAATTTTGTTTTGAATTGCTGTGCCCTTTTAAAGATAAATTTTTATTCACTGTGAAGCCGCGCGCAGAAGCTCCCCTTTAGGGGCTGGGGGCAAGCGCTGGCAAATGTGTAGAGAGATTTTAATCAAATTTGTGAATCCCCTAACACTACAATTACTTGTAGCTTCGCGTTTTCAATTCCACATTCTCAAAAACCAAATCCTCCTTATGCAACTTCGGCTCCACCTCATCCCATTCCCAGGCCGCCACATAAGCATAATTTTCATCATCACGCTTTGCCTCTCCGCCTTCCGTCTGGTACTCCTCCCGGAAGTGACCACCACAAGATTCATTTCTATTCAAAGCATCTAAGATCATAACTTCTCCCATTTCTAGGAAGTCCGCCACTCGACCTGCTTTTTCCAACTCAGGATTGAACTCCCCAGAAGTTCCAGGGACAAAAACATCACTATAGAACTCTGCTCTAAGATCGCGGATCATCTTTCTCGCTTTGGTCAAACCTTCTGCATTTCGAGACATCCCACAATACTCCCACATGATTTTTCCTAAACGTCTGTGGAAACTTTCAACGGATTGATTGCCTTGAATCGCTAATAACTTTTCAAGTTTATCTTTGGTTGACTTTTCCGCTTCCTCAAACTCAGGAAGGTTCGTATCAATTTGTGGCGTTCGAATTTCGTTGGATAAGAAAGTACCAATTGTGTAAGGAATCACGAAGTAACCATCCGCCAATCCTTGCATCAATGCAGAGGCACCGAGTCGGTTAGAACCGTGGTCAGAGAAGTTGGCTTCTCCCAAGGAGAATAGTCCGGGAACATTGGTTTCCAAATTATAATCCACCCACATTCCACCCATGGTATAATGCACCGCAGGGAAAATTTTCATTGGGAAGACATACGGATTTTCACCCGTGATTTTTTCATACATTTGGAAAAGGTTACCATACTTCGCTTCCACGACTTTGGTTCCCAGTTCTTTGATTTGTGCATCGCTAGCGTTGTGTATGCCTTTAGAGTGCGCCTCTGATTTTCCGTATCGTTGGATTGCTGAAGCGAAATCCAGGAATACCGCCAAACCAGTTTTGTTGACACCATGGCCTTCATCGCAAGCTACCTTTGCTGCACGAGAAGCAACATCACGAGGAACCAAGTTTCCGAAAGCAGGGTAGCGTCTTTCGAGGTAGTAATCTCTGTCGCCTTCTGGAATATCATTCCCTGTTTTACGACCTTCGCGGATCGCCATTACATCTTCTTTGTTCTTTGGAACCCAAACCCGACCATCATTACGTAGTGACTCTGACATCAAAGTCAACTTAGATTGGTATTCTCCAGATACTGGAATACAAGTTGGGTGAATTTGCGTGTAACAAGGATTGGCCATGTAAGCTCCTCTTTGTACTGCTCTCCAAGCTGCCGTTACATTCGATCCCATTGCATTTGTCGAAAGATAGAATACGTTTCCGTAACCACCGGTTGCTAATACAACAGCATGTGCACCGAATCTTTCCAACTCACCAGTTAGCAAGTTTCTGGCAATAATACCACGAGCTTTTCCATCTACTTTCACCAAGTCCAACATCTCATGACGGTTGTACATGGTGACAGAACCACTTGCAATTTGGCGAGACAATGCCTGATAAGCACCGATCAACAATTGCTGTCCGGTTTGCCCACGTGCATAAAAAGTACGAGAGACTTGAACCCCACCAAAAGATCTATTTGCCAAAAGACCTCCATACTCTCTTGCGAAAGGAACGCCCTGTGCCACACACTGATCGATGATGTCCCGACTCACTTCTGCCAATCGGTGAACGTTAGATTCTCGGGAGCGGTAATCCCCTCCTTTGATGGTATCGTAGAAAAGACGGTAGACAGAATCTCCGTCATTTTGGTAATTTTTTGCAGCGTTGATTCCTCCCTGCGCCGCGATACTGTGCGCTCGTCGCGGACTATCGTGGAAGGTGAAGCATTTGACATTGTAGCCCAACTCGCCAAGGGTGGCAGCGGCAGAAGCACCAGCCAAACCGGTACCGACAACGATGATGTCAATTCGTCTTTTATTATTAGGAGCAACGAGTGGCATTTTAGAACGATAGTTCATCCACTTGTCTCCCAAATTTCCCTTAGGTGTTTTTCCGTCTAAACTCATATCAATTAGATTTTGATGGTTTAATAACTTTTTGTCTGACAACAGTTAAACGGGATGACCGTTTTCTTGTTTGTTAATTTCACTGTTTATTGCACAATTTCGAATAGAACAAAAAAAATGTTGAACGACTGGGTATGAATTTTACAGGAAGCGTTCATCATTTTGCCTGGAGGCTAATTTATTTCATAAAGAAATGATACAAAGGAATGATTGCGAAGCCAATAGGAATCACAATGGAAATTAATTTTCCAAGACCTGCAATGGCTGGCGTATATTTTTTATGGTTGAGTCCCAATGTCTGGAAAGCACTTTGAAATCCGTGCCAGAGGTGCATGGCCAAAACCAATTGTCCAAATACATAAGCGGCTACGACTAGTGGGTTTTTAAATGCGGTTGCAACTCTGCCGTAGAGGTCTGCGATTGGTTCATCAAATCCAGCGATGTCGATCATCGGTAGCGCGCCCATTTTCATTTTGAACCAAAAGTCACCCATATGGATTAGCAAGAACGCTAAGATGAAAGTCCCAAGCAGTGCCATGTGTCTTGAAGGCAAAGTGGTGGTCTTTGTACTAGAAACTGCATAACGACTTCCTTTGGCGCTTTTGTTTCTGAAGTAAAGCAAAAAGCCCTGAACAGCGTGCGCTATGATGAAGAAATACAAACCATAGGAAACGGTCTTGATCAGCGGGTTATGCGTCATAAAATACGCATAGGTATTGAAAGCTTCACCACCATCGCTGGCTAATAGTTGAAGGTTTCCAAGGAGGTGTATCAATAAGAATGACACGAGGAAAAGACCGGTGAGACTCATTACGAGTTTTTGACCGATGGAGGAAGTTAAAAAGTTGGTTAACCACTTCATTTATAAGGTGTTTATTTACTCTGTTGCTTATTGGTGGTTGTCAGCTGTTGGTTTACCCAATGCGCACCTATTCGGAGTAAAGTTTTAAAGTCTATGAAAAATCAATCTAAAATGCTGATTATAAGTGGATTTAGATTGTTTTTCTTGGTAATTCGTTAGTTTTCACAAATCTATATTTTTAAAGGGAGATGACAAAGAGATGAAGAAGAGGATTCTTATTTAGAATTAGTCGAAATAAGGAGTTGAGAAGATAGAATAAGCCATCTATTTAAGAGAAGAATGCCCTAGCTTAGAGGCTTTGCCAGCCTTTGAAATTTGGATATCTTTCTTCCAGACAATCACACCATTCCTTTTCACTCGTCTGATATTAGCAATAATTCAGTTTGTTTGCTAAGCTAATTAGGAGGTCTTAAAGGTTGTTTGGAGCAGTCCATCCTGTCAATTCCTTATGAAATGAAGCCCTGGTCCACGACAATCTTTACTTAAGATCTTTGACAGCCCACATACTTAAGTTACTTTTGAGGGAGTTTATAGTCTTGATGATAGGAATCCTGTCGTCTATTCCATTTAAAACGATTTACAAGAACTAATGATCAAGAAACAAAAAGTCACCTTTAAGGACTTCCTACAGAAATTTCCAAAAGTATCACTACCCGTTACGCTCACTGAAGAAAGCCATCACGACTTCAGTAAAACCAATGATCCGATCCCCGCAGTCATGGTTGAAGAATTTTTGATGAAATTAGAGACGGAGGAAGTTGATGAATTCACAGAATACATTCCTTGCTTCCGCATACCAAAAACAGATGGATTTTCTGCCATTGTTTATTTCAAAGCAGGCTTGCTCAATTATGAATACAACCTGTTGACCTTTAATAAAGATGGACTTTCTATAGATAAAAAAGTAATTGCGGGAACTAAAGTCGACGGCGATCAGTTACAACGCACAGTAGCAACGATCGAGGATGATTGGATAATTTATTGTGTAAGAGGAACAACTGCTGCTGACAATCCTGTCTACGATTCTTCCACTTCTGAAAGTCTCCACCTCGAATTACTGGCTACTGGCGAAATTATTTTCTCTGTTTAGAAATTGATCTGAGTAGAAAAGAAGGACGAAGTCCTCTCTCGCCTTTCAAAACTTTGTGCTCCTTCGTGCCCTTTGTGGTTAAACCCCTTAGAGCTATGAACGACCAAAGTAAATCAATCACGTTAAAACAAAACATGAAACGTAAAAAATTTAAAAGATCCTTTAAAGGATTAAAACTAACTTCCAAAGACCTGAACAAAGCTATTCTCAAATTCTTCAAAACCTACCCGAAGAAAAGGCTCAACGCCAAACAGCTCATTACTAAACTCAAGATTTCTAACAATAAAGACTCTGTAAACCACGCCTTATTGAGCATGCAAGAAAAAGGAATTCTCTTCATGCTGGATGATGGCCGTTTTCGTTTGGATAAATTCAATAACGCCGCTGGAGGGAGAAAATCTTCCATTCCACGAACCCGCCATCTTGGTACGGTAGATATGACTCGAAAGGGATCTGCTTATATCGTTTGTGAAGACCTGGAGGAAGATGTTTTTGTGGCTGCTAAAAATTTGAGTGGTGCATTAAAAGGCGATAAAGTAGAGATTGAAAAATTCCAAGCCAGAGGACGAAGAAGACCAGAAGGTGTAGTAACTAAAGTACTGGTAAGAGCGATAGATCATTTCATTGGAACACTTCAACTGACTAAGAAAATGGGAACCCTTGTTCCAGACCGTTTAGATGTTTCTTTTGAAATCATGGTTCGACTGACCGATACACTCGATGCAAAAGATGGTGACAAAGTAGTCGTGAAAGTAAGTGAGTGGCCTAAGAAAAAACATCACCAGCCTTTTGGGTATGTAACTGCTTTGTTAGGGTCTGAAGGTGGAAATGACATGGAAATGAATACCATTTTGATAAACAATGGTTTTAACATTACTTTCCCGGAACCGGTAGATGCAGAGGCAAATGATTTGTCAACAACTATTTCTAAAAAAGAAATTGGCCGTCGACGAGATATGCGGGATGTCATCACCTTTACCATTGATCCAGATACAGCCAAAGATTTTGATGATGCATTGTCATTAGAATACTTGGAAGACGATCAATTTGAAATAGGTATTCATATAGCAGATGTCAGCCATTATGTTCGGCCGGGCACCATGTTAGATGACGAAGCTTTCAAGCGCTCCACCTCTGTTTATTTAGTAGATCGAGTAGCACCTATGTTGCCAGAGAAATTATCAAACGAACTTTGTTCCCTCCGTCCTCACGAAGATAAGCTTACCTTTTCAGCGGTGTTTACTTTTGATAGAAAAGGAAAAGTCATTGATCGTTGGTTTGGAAAAACGATTATCCATTCTGATCGTCGATTTACTTATGAGGAAGCACAAGAGGTTATTGAAACGAAAAAGGGAGACCACGTAAAAGAAGTGTTGAAGATGAATGAGGTGGCTAAGAAATTGCGTAAGAAAAAGTTCAAAGATGGCGCGATTGCTTTTGAATCAGATGAAGTGAAATTCAAATTGGATGAAAAAGGAAAGCCGATTTCTTTATATGTAAAAGAGCGAAAAGAGGCGCACATGCTGGTGGAGGACTTTATGTTGCTAGCAAATAAAGAAGTGGCGATGTTTATTGCGAAAAAAGGAGAGGGGCATGAAATTCCATTCGTCTACCGGGTACACGATACGCCTGATCCAGACAAAGTAGGAGACCTTGCTTTATTTGCTAAAGAGATGGGCTTCCAAGTAGAATTCCAAACGCCTCGGCAAATTGCAGATTCTTATAACCGTTTAGCGAAAGCTGCCAGAAAAGACGATGCCCTGAAGATGTTGCAACCCATGGCTATTAGAACGATGGCAAAGGCGGTTTATACCACAGAAAACATCGGACACTACGGCTTGGCATTTGATTACTATTCTCATTTTACTTCCCCCATTCGTCGTTACTCCGATGTGTTGACGCATCGGATTTTGGAGAAGAACCTGAAGGAAACGGTTCGAGTTAAAAAAGCAGTTCTAGAAGAAAAGTGTGGTCACATTTCAAATCAAGAGCGTAAGGCGATGACGGCAGAAAGAGAGTCTATAAAATACAAACAAGTAGAATTCATCATGGATCATGTCGGCGAAGTTTTTGAAGGCCGAATTTCTGGGATGATTGACCGTGGCCTCTTTGTGGAATTGGTGGAATCTCGCTGTGAAGGAATGGTTGGTTTTAATACGCTTTATGATAATTTTGATGTGGCGGAAAGTCGGCTACAGGCTGTTGGACGTCG
>CAZDTI010000229.1:0-13771 GCA_964508085.1 uncultured Saprospiraceae bacterium
CGGAGTCAATGTTTTCTTAAACAAAAAATCATATCTAAGTATTGGTGCAAATTATAGCATTTGGTTTGATAAGATCAACCATACTTTTCTTTCTCCAAAAGCTTATGAGTTTGAGGATGTGCTTTTGAGAAGAACGCACTATACTTTTTCTGAAGCTATAGACCCGGTTTATGGCGATACCATTATCGACGGCATGCAACGGAATATTTCGACTCAATATAACCGATATAAATCCTTGAATTTGACGGCTTCTTTTGGGCATTATGTTCTTGAAAAGAATCGATTCGGGATTGCTGTTTCAGGGGGAATGAGTTATAACGTAATGTTCAAATCCCAAGGAAATATTATCGATATAGAAAATCCCTCTGGAACTTTAGTTCCCATTCAAGGTTATAAAAATTCATATGGCTTAGGTCTTTTAGGTGGAGTTGATTTTGATTATAGTATTACCAAAAGGATGCTCTTGAACCTGCGTGTTTCAGGGTCTTATAGTTTATTTTCTGCTACTCGGAATGATTATGTGGTTAAGTCTAATTTTTATAGTGTTGGTGTTGGGCTTGGGGTGAAGTATAGCTTGTTTAGATTTTGATGGATTTTAGTTTTTACTAATTATTTATTTTAACCTGGAGGGTTTTCTTCCAGTTTGCAGCAGTTAAATAGCTTCTGTAACAACCAATTTCAATACCCCGTATCCCTCTTTCGTCCTAAAGTGAATTAGATACATTCCAGCTTGCCAATCACTGGTTTGCAATCGTATCTGGCCAGCTGCCAATTGTGGGTATTGTGCAATTACTTTCCCCTCCATGGTTGTTATGGTTAATAGATCCACTGCTTTTTCCAGATCGATGTTGACGTAATCGCTCGCTGGATTAGGGGAGAGCCGTACTTGTTTTGTTAACTTCTTGTTCGTTTTACTGCGTCTGACTTTACGGTATTCTTTTTTCGTTATCAACTTTTTCGAAATGGCAGCTATTTCCGTTTCACAATCTTGGTATTCTGCATTTTCAATAATTAGACGTACTAGTAAATCATTAAGTGTCTCCACGTTGTAACTTCCCGCTTCAGGAGCAATGTGATTATCACCGATTCCGCTGTGATTGGTCAGAAAGGTGTAAGTACTATTCGTTCCCATGGCCATAAACTTGAGCAAAAATTCCAAGGTTTTATTGGTGCCACTTGCCGCAACAGGAATTACCTTTATTCCTTTCAAGGCCGCCTCTTGAACAAGCTTGTGTAAATCTTTTTTCGTTTCTTCATCATGTGAAGGAGCTTCATCCAATAAAACAAATACCAGTCGAGCCATTGCAGATTCGTTCCAGTCAAATTCGCGAACCGCAATTCCCAGACCAAGGTTGACTGCTTCTGAACTTCCCCCACCAAGAGGACTCTCCCGAAGAAAGGCGGCTGTAGTTTCCGAACCTTTTGTCAAAGGACTACTATTTAAAAACTGTTTTTCATGTCGCCCCGAATAAAAGACTGCTCCAGTCCTAACTTGCAATTCTGTTTCATCAGAACTCGCTCGCTCTACTACATCATTAATCTCGGAACGAAGATATCGAATTTCATCGTGCATGGAGCCGCTGACATCTACAACAAAAGCAATGTCAACTTTTTTGCTAGCGGAACAAATCGAAGCCATCTGCACATTATTCAACCCCTTACTGTAGGGAATTGCTGCTATTTTTTTTGTACTATCTGGATGCAGTATTTCAAATTCAAATCTTTCGGAGCTACCTCCATAAAAGTTTCCCCAGGCACAAATGGACCCTTTATTATCTGAAATAGCTGACCAAACGATTTCTTGTTTTTCGTTTCGTAAATTAACTTTAATATGCGAGAGTGGTTGGCCATGAAAATCCGACAACTTTAGTTCATAGCGGTGATTGGGGTAGAATCCCCATTTCTTACGATGTCCTTCAAACTGCTGATCCTTCATCAGGTTATCCCAAAAACTCCAGTTATCCAGATCTTTCCATTCACCGGCAGTGAGTTGCCCTGCATTTGGTCCTTTTTCAGTTTTTGTAGTAATATTGTTATTTGAATTCGCTACGGGGGCTTCTTGAGCGGAGCTTGCCCTAACTCGAATGCCATCTACGTATACATCTGTTGCATTTGACCGAGAGCCACGGACAGTGCATCCATCGCCCTGGCTGGATTGTGAGACACCCGCAGAAGCAGCAGCAATGGACTGGACATTTTTTGATGCAAATTTGCGAATGTCTTCACTTGTTACGATACGTCCCTGTGTGGTGTTGTCTTGTTCTATTATAGGAATCTTATAATCCACGACCGCAATTTCTTCTAGATTTATACCTCCTACCTCCAGTTTCACATCTAATTTATTTTCTCTTCCTGCTCTTACAACTATACCATTTACCCGCTTAGCTGCGAAGCCAACGTAACTTGCCACCAGGTCGTAAGTCCCAGGATCCAGCAATAAAGAATAATTCCCTTCAAAGTCAGTGACCGTACCATCCACCAGTATCTCTCCTTTGTAAATAGCCACGTTTGCTGCGATTAATTCTTCATCGGAACTACTGTCCGAAATTTTTCCAGCGATGCTGGTCTTATTGGATTGTGCCCATACTGTTGTGCAAAGTAGTGTTAAGCTGAGTAGTATTATTTTCTTCATGGCAGATCGTTTTGGTTAAATAATACTCCAAAGTTGCGTAATTAGAATTTGGAAATTACACCGACTTTAGCTTGTTGTTCAGGTTTTAGATTGAGTAGAAAAACAGGGGAAATGGAAGGTGGGAGAGAGAGGCTAAGGGGGGATTAATCCTGTTATTATGTTTCTTGGAAATTGGATTATCCAGTTTTTAGAATGAGCTGTCTCCATCTTATTCACATTCTAATCTTCACAATTCAGTACTTTAGAACTTCACTTATTTGAGGTGGTGTGAGGGGAAGTTGGGAGTTGGGAGGAGAATGGTATTGTTGTATGAATAACCGAATCTGTAGTCGGGTTTGAGCTGTGAGGAGGTTGTTAGCAATATTTAATATTGCTCTTTAGTGGCATATTCCTTCTTATGCAGATTGATGTTTTTCCTAAAAGTTAGCATAAACTGACTTCCTTTTCCTTCTTCAGAATTAACGGCTATAGTCCCGCCAAAACTGGTCACAATTTTCTTGCAAATGGCTAATCCAATGCCTGTGCCTTCGTATTCGTTTTGACGATGGAGACGACTAAACATTTCAAATATTTGTTCATTGTACTCTTTTCTAATTCCTATGCCGTTATCTTTAAAAGTAATTTGGTGATGTTCATTTTTATCCTGATAGGAGATATAGACCGTAGGCCTTTCGCTGTTGTTATACTTTATGCCATTCTCTATTATGTTTTGAAAAAGTTGAATCATTCGAATTTTATCACTTTGAATAATAGGTAATGGCTCTGCATAAAGAACTGCTTTTTTTTCTTCAATATCTGATTGGAGATTTATACAAACTTCTTTGACCACCTCATTCAGATCAACAGGCACAAAAGCAATAGGAAGACTCATATTGATTTTAGAATACTCGAGAACATCTTGTATTAAATAATACATTTGTCCTGCACCATTAATGGCAAATTTTAGGAACTCCTCTAGCTCTGGATCGTCATATTTTTTCTCAATTTTTCTTTGGATCAAATTCAGAAAACTAGATACACTTCGTAAAGGTGTTTTTAGGTCATGTGAAGCAATATAAGCGAAACGTTCTAGTTCTGCGTTGGACTGCTCCAAATCAGTTGTATATTTCTTGAGTTGCCTTTCTGCATTTTTAATTTTAGTAATATTGGTAGCGATGGCTAAATAGCCTGTTTTGATATTACGACTATTAAAGATAGGAGAGAAGATAATATGATAATTTAGTACATTACCATTAAGGTTGAATTCAAATTCTTGGGCATACTTTTCTTTCTTTTTTAAGGCTTTGACATAGATCATATGTTCCTCCCAATCTCCAATGCTTAAATTTTTTGCTACATCATTATAATTAATATTTGGACTAGATCGATCGAATATTTTTAAATCTTGTTTACCAACGGGATTCAAATAGGTAATCTCAAAATTAAGATCTGCGATAACCATTAAATTCGACATGGATTCCAAAATATCATCCAGCGCATTGATAGGACTTGCCGTAAATAATTTGAAATTAGTATAAGCATGCCCTAGAATGGCACAGCACAACATGATCCATGGAGAAACATAATAAAAACCCTTTGTAGCTTCGTCACCTCTAAAAACAAATGTCAAATACATCATAGTTGTAAAAACAAGCATTGCTACAAAAAGACTAGTCCCCCATTGCTTAGTCTTTTGACTTTGTGCTTTTCTAATGAACCTCCAAAAAGAGAGATTTAAAACGAGTACTTGTACTGCATACCACAAATGAAAAACTTTGATCAATACTCCTTCTGTTCGCAGGGTATACTGCCATAATGGATGGTTGTATTCGATATGCTCAATTACTCGATAAGGACTGGTTAGAATAGCTGCCCATATGCTACCAATGGTGAGCAGACTAATTGCTGCCAGAATATTATTCAGATGGGGATAGTTTTCCTTAGAAATGGGTTGTGTAAAAGTCCATACTGTGCATAGTGAAAAATAAATAGTTAAGCTGGAAATAATGGTATGATAAGGATCCAGATATAACAGCGTAGCGGGGTCTACAACTCTGGTCATTTCATATTCCAGGAATGCCAATGTTGTACAACTTAAGACAGTGACAGCTGTCAATCTATATAGAAAGTTTCCTTTGTCAAAACGATAGATTTTACCAGCTAAAGTCAAACCAAGAATAATAACAAGAATTAAGATTAGGCTAATAAGAAAAGACACAAATTTTGTTTTCTTTAATCTACGCGGAATTAAGGGGCAAGTTTCCAATTTACTAGCAGAAGTTGGTTGAATATTTAGATTATAGTCCTAGACGTTCTAAGTGCATCTGAATTATTCGCATAAATAAAAGCCTTTTCCAAAATCAAATAAATACCCAATTGCCAGGACAAAATAGTTTCTGATTTTGTATGGTGTTAATGGTCCTATTCCACCTTGATGCTCTATCTTTAAAGAGCCTGTTTCTAGCTATATAAAAAAGTCAGCAGGTTATAACAAAATATGGAAGGGTTGTCACATAAAATTTATTTGTAAGTAATTTTTGTGGGGGAGTTTAGAGGTGGAAAGGGAGGGAGAGGATCGTTTGGTTTAGGGGAGGGTAGTGTTTTGTGGCGTGAGCGGTGTTCGCGTTAAAAGATTATTGGAAGTTGCCTGCTTAATTGTATCCAGTTTTATTTTTCATTTTCTTTCCTAATGATTTTTTTGAACTCTTCAATATCTCTTTGTTTTTTCAGTAAAATAGATTCCTTTGTTTTTGAAAGCTCATTTAGGGATAAATTTTTATCTAAAAGTACCAGTTCTAATTTATCAACTTTTGAAATTATTTGGGGATTTGATTTAAAAAATTCTAATCCATTAAAAAATATTTTTCATACGAAATAAATTCGCCGGACGACTTCGAAGTCGTCCGGCGAATTATTTCTCGGTGGACTTCATCCGGCGACCTTAAAAGTCGTCGGGTGAATTGTCCTCGGGGGGGGAATTATTACAGTACTGGCTTTGCCAGCTTAGGTATCATAACTCCCATCCCAAGGTTCTCTGAGGCATAAGTTATTTCCTGGCATCATTCCCAATTTACTCCCTAATTACCTTCTTAACCGCTACTTTTCCCTCTACATCTCTAACAACACAAAAATAAAGGCCATTACTTAAATGAGAAATGTCAATGGTGCTTTGATTGCTCTTTAAAGCCACCAGCTGTCCCATCTGATTGTAAATCATAATTTCTTCAATAGAACTTTTAGCGTTTACGAACAAATTACCTGAACTTGGAATAGGATAAATAGACGAAGGTAATGGCTTATTTTCTTGAGCTGAACTTTCGTCTACTATAATTGTCTCGGCGTAATTTGTCGCAATAGCATCATTAAAATCAAAGTAGATGAAGGCTTGCTGTGCAATTATATTTCCTGGGGTCAAATCGGAATTGGGTTTTATTTTATAAGCAATAAATCCATGAGACAAGGGTTCATTCGTGGTACTGTCGGGCAGGTGGATATTGTCAAAAATAAAGTCAACGTCAATTTCATTTCTGATCTCAATTCGATGGTCATGACTAGCGTTTTCAAAAGTAAACGTACTCCAATCTAAGAAGTTATCCAACTCATGTTCAACTCTAATATTAATCGCATCCGCAGTTCCTGTATTTTGAAATCGGATGATATAATGCAGATAGTTATCAATATCTTCGACCAACAATTCGTCACCTTCCAAAACGGTAATGTTATTGGGGTCAAATGATCCGATAACCGTTTGATTCAATTCAAATGTATTATCGTTTTCTGTATAATCACCAGGAATAGGATTAATGGATGCATTAAAAAGTAGCACATCGTCAATATTGGTTTCGGGAGGTAAGTGCACCGTAAATGAAATGTCTATAGTTCTTGTTTCAAAAGGGTTCAAGTCAAGATATTCAAATGAGATTACATTGTTAGACGACATTGTTTCCGATTCACTCGCATCAAGAAAACTCAACTGTGTATTGTCAAATTCTAATTCAATCGTTCCGCTCAACACATTAGTACCTACATTGTGATAAACGATTTGATAGGCCGCATCAAACCCAGGTCTTGCTTCACTGATTGGCAATAAAACGATGCTTAAATCATTTGCCATTTGATTCGGCTCCATGCAAAAGTTTAAACCCTCAACATTCCCAACTCCTGTAAAACTAGATATAAAAGATGTCGGTGTTGCAGCGTAAAAATCAGGGGCAGAAATACTTGTAGTATAATCACCTTCATCTGGGAATAATTGATAAAGACCGTTTGGTAAGGAGAAGGTAGAAAGGCTTTCGACTCCATTCGTAGTTGTAATCCTAATATTAGGAACCGTTGGATCTAAAATGCTACAGTCATTATTATCAAAATCATGGAATACCAGTCCATTTATCTCATTCGAATTAATTCCAATATTTTCATACCAAGCGATTTTGTCATCGTACCTTGACGAAGAAACAACATCTTTTCTCCCATCTCCATTTATATCAATCGAAAAAACCGAGTACGCACCGTCTGCGTTTGTACTGATTAGTTGCTGTGCTCCAAATGTTCCTGCACCATCAATGTTTCTATACCAAGCAATTTTATCATCTCCGATAGAAGCTGAAAGAATATCTAGATCTCCATCTTGATCTAAATCTGAGGTAACAATTGAACTCGCTAAATTAGCATTCAATGACACCACTTGCTGCACTCCAAAACTGCCAAGTCCATTCAGATTTTCATGCCAAGCAATTTTATTACCTAATCTAGAAGCAGATAATACATCCATATCTCCATCACCATCGATATCATCTGCATAAACAAAAATAGGCGTATTTACCTCGGTTGTAATTATTTGCTGAGTACCAAAATTTCCTTGTCCATCATTTTGATGCCATGAAACGTTATCATCATCTCCGGAAACAGTATATAGTACGTCTTGAAAACCATCCCCATTAATATCAGTTGCATAAACGGAAGTACAATTTATCGCTTGCGAAGAAATAGTTTGTTGCGGACCAAAATTCCCTTGCCCGTCAGTATTCTCAAACCAGGCTAGAATACCATTTTCATAAGAAGCAGAAAGTACATCGATATCACCATCTGCATCTATATCCACAGAGAATAATGACCAAGGATCTTCTAGGCTTGTAGTAATTACGTTTTGATCACCAAAATCACCTTGACCGTTATTTGGATACCAAGCGATTTTACTGTCTCCTTCCGATGCTGAAAGTACATCTAAAGTTCCATTGCCATCTATATCATTTATATGAACATATCTTGCAAGCTTTGCAAGAGAAGATATTATTTTTATACCGCTGAAATTGCCAAGTCCATCAAGGTTTTCGTACCAAGCAATTCTATTATCCCAAGATGCGACTATGATATCAGCATCTCCATCCTGATCAATATCAGCAGCTTGGCTAAATCTTGGGTTTCTGGAGTGTAAGAGTGTAATGAAATTCGGATCACTAAACGCACCATTCCCGTTTGTGTTTTCGAGCCATCTTAATTCATATTCATCTCCAAATAAAATATCGATATCAGTATCTCCGTCCATGTCACCGGTATCACCACCACTAATTGTACAAAAGGATGCTCTTTCATTTTCAGCTATAATTTGTTGCGGACCAAAGCCACCAAGGCCATTTATATTTTCTTGCCATGCCAGCGAATATGCCGTTGCATAAATCACATCTAAATCTCCATCATTATCCACATCATCAGTCCGCACCCATTCTCCTGTTTCAAGAAGATCAACTGTTGTTGCAATAGTTTGTTCCGAACCAAAGGTTCCTAATCCATCAATATTTTCGTACCATGAAATTACATCTCTATCCGCTATAAAAACATCCATATCATCATCGCCATCAATATCAGAAGCGAAGAGTGAGTTTACTCCAATAGAATTAGTGCCAATAATTTGTTGTGTACCAAAAGTTCCTGATCCATCAATATTTTCATACCAAACTATTGTGTTGTCATTCTGAAACGCAGAAAGCACATCTGTATCCCCATCCCCATCAATATCCGAAGCGAAAAGTTCTCTTGGATTATTAGGGCTTGTTGTGATTATTTGTTCCTCTCCAAAAGTTCCATTTCCGTCTAAGTTTTGATACCAAATTATGCTATAATTATTACCATTAATAGAAGAAACCGAAAGGATATCCGTATCTCCATCACCGTCAATATCTGTTGCGAATATTGATTTTGGATTTTCAGTATTCGCGCTGATTATTTGTTCCCCAGTAAAGTCACCAAGTCCATTAAGGTTTTCGTACCAGGCAATTTTAGTGTCATTGCTAGAAGCTGAAAGCGCGTCTAAATCACCGTCGCCATCTATGTCTGCACTGTAAATGTCTGTTACGGAATTAGCGTTTGTTGATATTATTTGCTGTGGGCCAAAACTCCCTAGGCCATCGGTGTTTTCATACCAAGCAATTTTATTGTCATATCTAGATCCAACTAAGACGTCAGAATCTCCGTCTCCATCAAAGTCGACCAAACGTGTTGAACTAATACAGAGTGTAGCATACGTATCATCAATAACGACGTGTTCTTCAAATCCGATTTGAGCGGAGGCAACTGTAAAAGAGGCTAGGGCGACTAAGAGAGCTAGTTTGTTTTTCATGCTTTTGTTTGTTAAGATCCGTTTTGGCTAACTTTCGTTTTTACTTTTCTTTACAAACCTAAATGTATTGATTTCTTTAGTAGTTTTAGGTATCTCCTTCATAGTTTTATAAACTGGTACTCAAAAAAGTCATATGAGTGATTATAAAATATTCGATAATATTCAAAAACATATTACCCTTAGTGAAATTGAAAAGCAATACTTGCTACCATTGCTAACAGTTAAGGATGTCCAGAAAAAAACGTTTATTCTCAAACAAGGACAATTTTGTAAAAAAATCTTTTTTGTTGAACAAGGCAGCTTTAGAGCATTCTATATAGATAAGCACGGAAAAGAATCGACAATTATGTTTGCTCTTCAAGATTGGTGGGTTACTGATATGGATTGTTTTGTGAATCAAAAGCCAGCCTTATTAGCTATCGAAGCACTGGAGAATAGTAAGGTTATTGAATTGGAATTCCGCTTGTTGGAACAACTTTACCTGAAAATTCCGAAGTTTGAGCGATTCTTTAGGATTCTTTTTCAAAACGCATATATAAGAGAGCAGTCAAGGGCACTCCAAAATTTATCTTTTACAACCAAAGAAAGGTATTGGCAGTTTGTTGAAAAATATCCAGCAATAGTTGAAAAAGTAACTCAAAAACAAATTGCCTCTTATCTGGGAGTAACTCCAGAATTTTTGAGTTCGGTCAAAAAGAAATAGTTTACTCTTAAACTATCTTAATTCTTATTTAAAAATAATTCACGTCCTTTACAAAAAAATAAGAACATGATGTTAATATTAATTGCTGGGCCTTACAGGAGTGGAACAAATAATGATCCGAACCTGATCAAGGAAAATTTGAACAAATTAGAAGCTGTCGCCCTTCCAATATTCAGAAAAGGTCATATTCCAATGATAGGCGAGTGGGTTGCAAATCCACTGATAGAACTTGCGGGTTCTAAAGAAGTAGGCGACGATATTTTTACCGAAATCCAATACCCAACTGCTCATAGGTTATTAACTAAGTGCGATGGCGTTTTGAGAATTAAAGGTGATTCTAAAGGGGCAGACCAAGATGTTAAAATCGCCAAGGAATTGGGATTAAAGGTTTTTTATAGTCTGGAAGAGATTCCTGATGTTGGATAGGTTGGTTTGTAGGGGGGATGTTTATGATCTGGACATAGTCATTAAAGTAGACACGAAGATAAGTTAAAAAGAGAGTATTGTTACGTTTAAAACTTATCTCCTGTCAAAACCAAGAAGGAGGAATCAAATTAATCAAAAACTACCTGGTAGCTAAAATGCCCGTTCTGGAATGGCGCGAATACATTTCCAAATAATGTATACCGCAAGTTACTTTCCTGAGCCATGGAGATCGAGCTGTTGTTCTCCATCGTTTTTCCCTTTCTCAAAAAAAGCGTTTTTTTTACTTTGTTCCAACTCTTTTTACTTCTTACGATTTGAGGTCGTAACAATCACCTAAACCGTTCGCTATTTTTGTACTATTTAACTAATACTCTCTATTTACAAATTGCATATTTCGCATTATTCCACGGAGTGAAAAGAATAGGATCTCCTGGTGCCCCTCCTTGATTAGCCGCAACAAATTGCCACCAAAAATCATCATTCCCTGAGTTATTAAAATATTCAAAATCAAAAGTATATGTCGGATTAATTATAACAGATTCATCAGCAATCAAAACATCACCTTGAGGTGAGTATAATGTATAAATAAATTTAAGAATATTATCTGGTTCACTATTTTCAGTAATGATCAATTTGCCATAATTCATTTCACTAGAAATAAATACAAGAATAGTATTTGCAGGTAGTTGATTGTCACTTCCAGGTGTAGCAAAAATTTCCTCTTCACTACTTATATTATAATCAAGTATAGATTCAAAAGTAATTCGCTTAAAATCATCTATTGAACAGTCTTTATCTTTTTTGCATCCACTTATAACTAAAGCACAAACGGTTAAGAAACATACAATTTTAATTTTCATGTGTTTTTATTTTTTTTTCATTAAAGAATGAATTATCTTTTAACAAAATAGCTTGCTGGAAGTGATAAGTATTTATAGTGTTACACTTGCTAGTCACTACTCCCTCATTATCAGCCTAAAATACATTAATTTTTCTAATTATAAGACCACTTTTTTACCCTACTTGCGTAACTTCTGCGAAAGTTCTTTCACTCCTTTCCTATGTTTATTATATACAGCTTTGGATACATCCCCTTCTTTATTTCTCAGACTCCTTAGCCCAAAATTCATTAATAATATCCTTGAACTCCTCATGCTGACGATATTCCTTCCAATCCTCATCTTGAAGTACAAAATCAACAGGAACGTCATTATTTCTCAAACTCTTTCTTAATGCTCGGAATGCCTCTGTTTCCTTTTTATGAGTAGCGTACCAACAGGCAAGATTATAACTGTCACCTCCAAGTTGAGATGCTTTTTGATATTTTTTAAAAGCGAGATTTAAATATTGTTCCTTTTCTATTCCGTCTTTAGATTCTGCGAGATATCCTAAAGATGTTCCCCAATTGTAGAATGCTTGGTGAAGGTCTGATTTCAATTCAACACATGTATCATACTCACGGATTGCCTCTCCATGTTTTCCTTCAAGATTAAATTCCAAGCCTCTCGAAAAATACTTTAAAGCTTCTCGTTCTAAAAGTATATCCTTACTAGAGTCTCCTTTTTCTTCTAATTCTCTTAGTCGTTTTTTAGTAATTGCTAATTCCTCTTTTAGCTTTTTCACCTCACTAGAATCCTCTTCTAAAGATTCCCTTTGAATGTCAATAATCCGTTTTACTACACCTCCAATTTCCGAATAATCCTTAATCCTCAACGGTACCAAAAAGTCTAGCGAACTGTCTAAATCTTTGTTCGTAATGATATAATGTTTTTGGTTGTACTGCCCTTGTAGTCGTTCGACTTCTTTGAAGATATTATTGATTTGAAAGTCACCCATACCAGCTCCAATGAAAAGCAAGGTGTTGTTGTGAATAATATTTTTTAATACGAGTAGTGAATGTTCCGGATCTCTTTCAGCTGTGTTGTATAGGGCTTCATAATCTGTTGGAAAGAGGACCATGGAATCACTATCTTCGTAGCAGCCGTGTAGTTTAAACAGTAGTTTTGCCTTTGTCTCTTTATGTAATGTCAATTCATAATTCTTCCCACTGTAAGCTTTAGCCGTTCTCAAAAGAGGAACGGCTCTCTCGAATGCGGTGTCATAGTTTGTTGTAATTACTTTGTTGGATATACTGCAAATGTCTCTATGAATAGCATAGTTGTTTTTCTCATCATCCAACTCTAAGAATTTTTTGATGAAGGAATTGATCTTACTCTTAGGGATGCTTTTATCTTTCTCCATTAAATCCAGGATGATAATAGGATCATACTTTTTTAGTAAAGGAAAAAAATGCTCTACGTCATACTCCTCTTCTTTTAAGTGTATTAAAATATTCTCCACCAGATTCGCCCAACCTTTAATCGGTTGATTATTGGTGTTTAGTAAATTGTAGGATAGACCAGCGCCAACAAAAACAATTAGCTTTTTATTGCAAATGGCATTCTTTAAATCAATAGGTATATTTATCATTTGTTTTCAATTAAAGTATTCTATTTATATAGAATTAGATTCTTATTTATCTAGGAAAATATCAAAGTGGAAATATTACAGGAGTTGTTTCATAAGTACTTTTGTCGGAATAAGCAATCACTTTTCTTTATTTATCAGACTCCTTAGCCTTAAATTCATTAATAATATTCTTGAACTCCTCATGCTGACGATATTCCTTCCAATCTTCATCTTGTACTACATAATCAAGAGAAACGTCATTATTCCCCAAACTCTTTCTTAATACTTGGAAGGCCTCTGTTTCCATTTTATGAGTAGCGTACAAACAGGCAAGATTATAACTGTTGCCTCCAAGCTTAGATGCTTTTTGGTGTTTTTCAAAGGCGAGGTTGAAATATTCTTCCTGTTCAGCTCCATCTTTAGTTTTAGCGAGGATTCCTAAGTCAGTTCCCCAATTGAAGAATGCTTGGTGTTTATCCGGATTTATCTTAATGGCCTTGTGGTACTTTTCAAAGGCGAGGTTGAAATATTTTTTCTGTTCAATTCCGTCTTTAGTTTTAGCAAGGTTTCCTAAGTATGTTCCCCAATTGAAGAATGCTTGGTGGTCATCCGGTTTTTTCTCAATAGCCTTTTGGAATTTTTCAATGGCGAGGTTGAAATATTTTTCCTGTTCAATTCCGCTTTTAGCTTTGGCAAGGTTTCCTAAAGATGTTCCCCAGTTGTTGAATGCTTCTGTAAGATTTGGTTTTATCTCAATAGCCTTTTGGAATTTTTCAAAAGCGAGGTTGGAATATTTTTCCTGTTCAATTCCGTCTTTAGTGTCTGCAAGGTATCCTAAAGATGTTCCCCAATTGTAGTATGCTCGGTGAAGATCTGATTTCAATTCAAGACAGGTTTTATACTCCCGTATTGGACCCTTTAAAATATTCTGTGTAAACGTTTTTCGGAGTATTTGATTAAAGCCTAC
>CAZDTI010000230.1:0-5056 GCA_964508085.1 uncultured Saprospiraceae bacterium
GCCCATACATTCCCAAACAAAAAATGAGTAATCAAGAGCAACAATGCAGCTAGATATAAATACCAAGCACTACCAATCCCTTGTTTCACATGCAGAACAATTCCAATAATGATAAATAATAAAACGAGGCCGAAACGAGTATTTCTTTGTAGCATGTTGTTGTTGTTGTTGTTGGGTTAAATCGTAAGTTGCGAATTAGTTGATCGCCGGGCATAAGTCTACTAACATTTGGTACATCTAGTACACAAGACTCTGGAAGAGTCGAACCTCCGCTAACCCAGAGTTACAACCCTGGGTATGACACGCAAAAAGCGCAAGACTCTGGAGGAGTCGAATCTCCACTAACTCAGAGTGTCAACTCTGGGTATCTCACGCGAAAAACGCAAAGACTCTGGAGGAGTCGAACCTCCATTTACCCAGAGTTGCAACTCTGGGTATCTCACGCACAGCCCCACAAGGCAAAGACTCTGGAGGAGTCAAACTCCCCCTTGCAAAGAGTTGCAACTCTTTGCAACTTCCCAGTAAGCACGCTTAGTCTTAGGTTCAGCAAGTGTTCAGTTTTCAATCCCTTTCTTACTTCGCAAAAACGCTTCCGTACTCATCATCATCCAATTTCCATTCGTCTCCACAAAGGTAGCACCTGGAAAAACAACTTTAAACTGTTGCTCAAAAAAAAGTTTTGCCTTAACCCGATCCTGTTCAGAAAAAGCGAGGTGATTATATAGAACAACACCCTTTTCAGTTAATAGTTTTTTTAACTGTTCCAAAAAAGAAGCCTGCTGAAAATGTTCAGGGATTACATCATCTAGAAAAACATCAACGGCGATCAAATCATATTGTTGAGGACATTGAAGGGTGAAGATGGAAGCATCGGTAGAAATAATTTCAATGTTGGATTTTAATTCTGGGAGGGTGTATTTGCTGGCGAGGTAAACGATCTCTTCGTCTATTTCTACTGCAGTGTAATTGTATTGTTTTTTAAAAACTTTTTCTAAGATAATGGGAATACTTCCCAATCCCAAGCCCAGTACTAAGACAGAACTGATGTTGGCTTTCTCTAAATCCATTTTAGCGAAAGCGCCGGAGAAATTATCGTATAAGTCGCCATAAGAATAAATGGCATTGGCGGTACTCAATTGGTAACGGCCATTTTTCAAACTCACATAAAGGTGCGGATTGTATTTGCTCGAAGTACTTTCCACATGTAGTTCGAAAACATAACTCAGTAAGCGTTTCCAGAGTGGTGCTCTCATGAGTCGGTAGCGTCAGTAGTCACGGCTTCCCAACGTCTAAAACGACTGCTTTCTTCAAAGACGTGATTTAGAATTTGCTCTTCTCCCGCGTCAAAGGTCTTGTTTCGACGAGCCATAACAATTTTTGCAGTCTCGAAAGCCTTGTTGGTTTTATAGGTGTTGAATCCAGAAGGTCCACCCCAGGCAAAACTAGGAATAAAATTTCTTGGGAAACCACTACCAAAAACATTCGCGGAAACACCTACTACAGTTCCGGTATTAAACATAGTGTTGATGCCACATTTAGAATGATCGCCCATGATTAAGCCGCAAAAAGTTAAACCCGTTTTTGCAAAAGATTCAGTAGGGTAGTCCCAAACCCGAACCTCCGCATAGTTGTTTTTTAAATTAGAGGAGTTGGTGTCAGCTCCTAAGTTACACCATTCTCCTAACACTGCATTCCCGAGGTAGCCATCATGGCCCTTGCTGGAGTAACCGGTAACCACGATATTACTAACTTCTCCACCGATTTTGGAATAAGGGCCAATAGTAGTTGGACCATATACCTTAGCTCCCAGTTTTAATTTCGCACCTTCGCAGAGCGCCAATCCACCTCGAACCAGACAGCCTTCCATAATCTCCGCATTTCTTCCTACATAGATGGGACCGTTTTTAGTATTTAAAACAGATGCCTCTACCGTCGCTCCTTCTTCTAGGAAAATCAAACTAGGGTCACCGATCACTGTATTGGTATCAGAAAGAGGTTGTGACTGACGGTCATAAGTCAGCAACTCAAAATCGTCCTTTAAAGCATTTCCATTTTTAGAAAAAATATCCCAGAGATGATTGATTTGAACGAAAGGGGTTTCTCCAATTTCAAAACCAGCAAGTTCCTCAATTTCTTCTTCATGCATCAGGCGGTGAAACTGTTTTTCGTTCAGTCGAGCAGCTACAAGACTTTCATTGTTAAGCAATGCCTCATTCGATTCCAGTTGACTGATGAGGCGAACCATCTCAGCAGTTGGTAATACGGAGCCGTTGATGACGAAGTTATCTTCGCCGATATTGATTGGATATTTCTGTGACAAATAATCCTGTGTGATAAAGGAAGCTTGTGCATTTAGAAGCTTTTCCCATTTTTCACGGATGCGAAGAATCCCTATTCTAAGTTCGCAAATTGGGCGAGTGTAGGTGAGTGGAAGAAGATGATCTCTACCTTCGTTGTCAAAAAGAATGACGTTATTCATTGTTTGAACTGAGTGGATTAGACTTTATTCGGTTTCTGGTATCCAGCCGACTGTACCATCTTAGGTAGAATAAATTCTAGTGGTTAATTAAATCTAAGTACTTAAAGTACTTTACGCGAAGATAAAGATATAATTCAATCCAACAGAATAAAGTCTGTTCAAAACACTCAATTCGCAAGTACCTGCTTACTAAGGGAATTGAAGCCCGCCCGCCCGCCTGACCGGAACGGGCTGGTTCCGGTACGGACTGGTTGTATTTGAGGTTGTATTTGAGGTTGAAAAAGAAACTACCTCCCAATCGTTCTATACTTATTTGAATTAGCAGGATCCATTTTACCCATTATTTTTTGTACTTGTACTTTCTGTTGAGAAGTTGCTTCTTTGAAGACTTCAATAATTTCACTGGACTTTGCATCAGCAAACATGGTGACCAACATCGAATTTGCCTGTGCTTTATTCACCTTTCCAACAGCTTCTATTGCTTTTAGCATAACGCTTTTTCCAGCTTCTACATCTTTGTGCATGGTGTCTAAACCAAGACGGTGGTAGTCATAAATGGATTGACGAATAGGACGCATTCTCGGGTTTAGCAAATTTTCAATGACCCAATATCTGTTTTGGTTGCCATCTAACGAACGCCAACCTCTATATTTAGAAGTCAGGTTGTTTGGGATAATGTTGACGATATCATTGGCGGTCTGAAAGTATTCATCTCCACCAAAAGGGGAGAAGGTGTCATAATCCATTCCGATAATGATGTAAGCATAAAAAGAGAGAACAGAAGATAAATTGTCAATAAATAAATTTTCTGAGAATTGGATCGGCTGGAATTGTTCGTAGGTAAATTGAACACCTTTATCCACATTAGAAACGACTACACTTTGGTAATTGCCTCCATAAACAGGTCTACTGGATTGGATGATAAGATCGCCTTTAAATTCACTAGCTGATAATTCATCAGTGATGTTGAGCGATATGTTTACCTGAATGCGTTCTTCCTGCTCCAATTCCTGGTCGGTCCATTGTTGGGTGTTTAAAAATTCAGTCATGGCAACCTCCAGTTCTTGAAAAACCTTAGGGTCAGTTTTTTGTAGTAATGGGGTGTTAATGGTAACGGTTGCCTGTAATTCCTGTGCTTGTAAGGCCTGGAAGGAGGTCATGAAAATTAAAGCGAGGAAAAGTATAAAGTGCTTTTTCATATTTATATGAATTTTTTGTATTTCAATTTTGTTAAAACCTTGCCCTGAACCAAACGGACTTTTCTGAATGCATGTTGCTTTACGGTTACGCTGTCTTCCTCATCAAGAGGAAAGGCCTTCAATCTCCTTCACAATATCAACTGCCACTTCTACTTTAGTTTTTAACTCAAATTCCTTAATCTTATTGTTTTGACCAACGATGGTTATTTTGTTGGTATTATGTTGAAAACCGGCTCCTTTGTCTTGCAAGGAATTTAGAACGATAAAATCAAAGTTTTTTCGCTCTAGTTTACCTTTTGCATTCTCCAATTCATTATTGGTTTCCAATGCAAAGCCGATAAGTAGTTGTCCTTTCTTTTTCGTTTTTCCTAAAGTCGCTGCAATGTCCGTCGTTCGTTCTAATGCTATGGAAAAATCTTTACCCGATTTTTTTATTTTTTTTGTTGAGATCGTTTTCGGACGGTAATCCGCTACCGCAGCAGCCAACACACTAATGTCCGTTGTTGGGAATAGTTCGGCGCAAGCTTCATACATGTCTTGGGCAGAACGAACGCGAAGGACAGTTACATCCGCGTTTTCAATCTTTTCCTTAGAAGGGCCCAACACTAGTGTTACAGCGGCGCCTTTATTGGCTAATTCTTCCGCAATCGCAATGCCCATTTTACCAGAGGAGTGGTTACCAATGAATCGAACTGGATCGAGTGCTTCATAAGTAGGGCCAGCAGTAACAAGAGCGGTTTTTCCTTTTAGGCTTTGTGTTTTTGCAAAATAGTCAGACAAGGTTTGCACAATGTCTTCTGGTTCTGCCATTCTGCCGTCTCCGCTTAGTCCACTTGCCAATTCACCATGACCAACAGGTATCAATTTATTTCCAAAAGATTGTAAACGTTTTACGTTGTCTAAAGTTGCTGAATGTTTCCACATGTCCAAATCCATCGCTGGGGCAAAAAAGACCGGACATTTTGCCGAAAGGTAAGTGGCAACAATAATACTGTCGCAAATACCATGTGCCATTTTGGAGAGCGTAGTTGCGGTAGCTGGAGCAACGAGCATAGCATCTGCCCATAACCCCATCTCGACATGGTTGTTCCAACTATCTTCTGCATTTACAGAAGTGAAAACATTTTTTTTGGAAAGAGTAGCTAAGGTAAGTGGTGTGATAAAGCCAGTAGCCGCTGGCGTCATAACGATTTGAACTTCGGCGCCTGCTTTTATCAATAGCCTGGTGAGAAAGGCCGATTTGTAAGCTGCGATACTACCCGTGATGCCGAGTAGGATTTTTTTACCACTTAATCCGTGCATAGCGCAAAGGGATGAGTTGATTTTAAATGATTAACCATTGACTTTCCTCATGGGGAAGTCAATGGTTAAGGTATGA
>CAZDTI010000230.1:5156-13721 GCA_964508085.1 uncultured Saprospiraceae bacterium
ATATTCATCGGTGGCAATCAAAACAGGGTTTGGTAACCTTTCGTAGAATTTAGAGATTTCGATTTGCTCTTTGTTCTCGTGAATTTCTTCGATGGTTTCAGAGTTGATGGCAAATTCTTCCAATTTGGTGTGCAACTCGTGCTTCAAATCAACGGAAATTTGTCTCGCTCTTTTCGAAATGACGGCCAATGATTCGTAAATGTTACCAGTATTTTTTACCAATTCTTTTACGTCACGTGCCTGAACGTTAGGCTCTAAACCTTGAACTTGCGATTTGATATCTGTCATTTATAATGAATTTACTATGTTAAAGACTTAATATTCTTTTCAGCATTTTTTCGAATGCCGTTTATTTCACTGTTGTATTTACTCTTAGGATAACGAATTTTAAAGATTTCAATTGCCTTTAGTGTTGCTTCGTACCGTTCTGCTTTTTTACCATATACACTGTTTTCTGCTAGCAATTGACTTGCTTTTACAATCATGTATCGGATTTTCTCATCATCTTTCGTATCTGGATAATCTTTTAACATGTTTTCGAAGCAATGTGTTGCAGATTCGTACTCTCTTAAATCAAAATATAAAGCAGCTTGATCATAATCTTTTACTTCTAGCTTAGCTCTAATTTCATCAATCAACTTGTTGGCCTCCGCTACCCGTTCAGAATTAGGGTGCGTATTAGTGAATAATTGAAAGTCCTCTATGGCCTGCATAGAATATGTTTGATCCAATCGAAAAGAAGGTGACATCTGATAATTGGAATAAGCCGTCATAAAATCAGCTTCCTCTCGATCTGAACTATTGGGAAAGGTGTTCGTAAAGTTTTTAAAGTAGTAAGAAGCTAAAATGTACTTGTGGAGGTGGTAATGGGTGTAAGCATAGTAGAAATATACTTTTTCTGCCTCTACTTTACCTCTTAAACCACCGATTATTAGCTCAAATAGACTCTGTGCCTTCAAGTACTGCTCATTTTCGTAGTATTCGAATGCTTTTTTGTACAGTAACTCAGGATCATTGCTTGATCGAACCTTTTCAAATTCACTTTTACATGAGCTGATACTCAAGGCAAGGAATAGAACAAAACCAGATAACAAAATATTTTTCTTCATTGGAGCGCAAAGATATGTTTTTTTAGCCAAAATTGACCTATAAATCCCTTATTTACAACTTCAACTTAAAAGGTGGCTTCAGCTTTAATTCCCATAAAACACAGGTAGCTAAGGATATAGAACTTGCGGTTGAAGTTAACTAGCCTTTTGATGTGGTTTCTTTAAAAATGGTTGCCTTGACTTAATTTGGAGTGGATATTGCAAATATATTTTCCTCTTAATAAAAGCATTCGTCACTAAAAATAACAAGACCTTAACTTCATTTTGCCTAAAAATGAGTGCCGAATGTATACCTACTATTTAAAAAGATCGTTAATATTGCATCAGAATTGTATATGACCCTGTCTAACTATACCTCAACACTAAGTTCCCCTGTTAACGTATTTACTTACTTATTGATCACTATTTAAGAAATAGATTCAAAAATAATATTCAATGAAATATTTACTTTGCTTGTTACTAGGAACCCTTTTTTTTAATGCAGAAGCTGCAATGCTTACTGTTGTTCCACAGAAAGCCATTCAATGTCAAACCGATACTATAGCGCCGAAAGTATTCATTATTGGAGAATACGAACGTCAATACGAAGAGCTAATGGGGCAACACAGTACGTTATTATTGACTGCTTGCAATGATGATATGACCGTGGCTTTCGAAAAATGGCAAGAGATGCTGATGAGAATGGAAGAACAAGCTGAAATGATTGGCTACGATCTAAAAGGTGTTAAGCTATGGCTAAACATCTTTTGGGAAGGAGATGGAAGAATAAAACACATCGCTTATTACCTAAAACCAAACTCCAGAAACGTTGATACGGATAAGCTATCTATGTTTTTCATCAACTTTATCAATAACTATCAGTTTCCTTTAGAAGTAGGTAAGAAATTTTCTCATTATGGAATGGCTTCTTTTCCCACTTTTCTAAAAAAGCCAGATCCAAAATCGGATTCAAACGCTTCTACTCCTTTAGTGAAAGATAGTACGAATGCTGTTGAAAATAATAAGCGATAAAACACTAATTTAGCGTTTCAACTTAAGATCAAAAAAATGCACCCCTTTAAGATTGAATATAAAACGACCTGTTTGTCTAAAGACAACAGGTCGTTTTCTGTTGTAACTATCCTTCTTGTACTCGTAGTACTATTGTTTAATTTTTCTTCTTGTGATCGTAAAGAAGAGGTTGAATTGGACTGGGAAGAGAGAAGTGTTGGCTTAAATACTTCTCTGAATGCCGTTTATTTCACAGATGAAAATAATGGACATATTGTAGGAGGAGACAATTGGGTGAAGGGCTATTATCTTTATACTACAGATGCTGGAGAAACTTGGGAAACGGATTCCATGTCTAACAAAAGATTATTTGCACTTGATTTTCTTTCTGATGGTTTTGGGGTAGCCGTAGGAATAGATGGTTATCATTATCGCAAAGAATCAGTGGGATCTGATTGGACATTTTCGCGATTGGCTTACTGGGACATACTTCGGGATGTTGCCTACAAAAACAGAACAGAGGGTATTGCAGTAGGAGGGATTGGTTATGGAAGTGGAGTAATTATTCGTTTAGTCAACAATGCTGCTACAAGTCGGGATACTTTTGAAAGTGAAATTGATGCCATTTATTTTTCCGATGAGAATACAGTTCATGCAATGGGCTATGGTACGGTACTTCGTTCCACAGATTCAGGCGAAACCTGGACCCGTTTACCCGTTTATGGCGATTTCTATCGAGCCATTCATTTTCCATCTGAACGCATAGGCTATGCCGTGGGTTCCTCTGGTACGATTCTGAAGACTATAGATGCAGGAGCGAATTGGAAAAAGCTGAGAGACGGCTCAAAGGCCCGTGTTTCTAATACGCCATTTCGGAATTTATTCTTTGTTGATGATGAGCATGGATTTCTTGTTGGGGAAAATGGAACTTTCTGGCAGACTAAAGATGGGGGAGGGGATTGGCAAGTTGTGAAAGGTTTACCCGGCGCTGATTTCTTGGGAATCTATGTAATTAGTGGCATTGCTTGGTTGGTGAGTGAAGAGGGGCGAATTTTTCGGGTGGTGGTGGAGTAATTCTCACAGTGCGTCAAAAAGCGCATCCTTTGTTCGCATCATCCTGAACCAAAGAACCTACCTACTTTTTCTGCCTTGATTTGAAGAAAATAATCTCGACATAATCGCCCAAACCACTTCACGCTGGGTATAAATTTGTTATTAATGATTCTGGAATAGCCGCGTACGACGAGAATGGAACGACACTAAGCCAAACACCACATTCCTCTACTTACCAGGAAAGTATGAATGAGTTAGGCGCTAATCTCTTCGTGAAACTGGAAGAAATGAGCCAGGAACGCAAAAACGAATTAATTGCTGAAGGTTTAAATATAATTAGCCCAAGCCCTGAAGAAGTAATTATATCTGGGGCATATAGAAAGCTTTCTTATAACTATACAGATAGAACTAAAACCTTAACAAGGTTTGACGTCAACGGAGTTGCCATAAGCACAATTAGCACGGCCTATTTACCTGTCACATCAATTGATCCAACTCATTCGGACGCTACCGATGTCTTACCCTTCTTTGTAAAAGAAGTAAGAAAAGTAAATTTGCCAAGTGGGGCTTGTGCCGAATTTGTTCGAACGACCTATCGAGAAGACTATGGTATAACAAAAGGAGGGGAAGGAGGAGAACGGTCAAAAAATGAAGACGCAAAGAAAAGTATAACCTGGTATCCTAATCCAGTTAAAGATGTGCTGACTGTAGAAAACCCCATAAACGAAACATTAACGATAAGTATTTATAATATTCAGGGAAATAAGATAAAAGAAGTACAAACAGACTCCAGAGTACGTTTAAATGTCGCTGATTTTGCTAAAGGGGTTTACATCCTTTCTATGCAAGCTGAAAACAATCAAACCATTTCCAAATTCGTAAAATCTTAATCCAATGAAATACTTATACTCATTTATATTTTTTATCTTTATTTGCATTTCAAGCCAGGCGCAGGAGGTAATCCTGTGTGATCCAGAGGTGCCAGGATTAGTTACAGATGGTGGGGTCGTATACCATTTACCAAAATATCCTGATTATTCACCTCCTCCACCACCTCCTCCTCCAACACCTCCCGATGTAGGAAATAGAATAATTGTTTGGATGCATGGTTTAGGAGGTAGTGATGGCTCTTGGGAGCGAGCCTCAACAGCAGTTTCTGACGAAGATGGATGGGAAATAAATAGCCAAACTCCAGAATACAATGAATATTCATTACAGGCAGCTGCGATAAGCCTCCAAAATAATGAATTAAGTATACATGTCAATAATGCGATGGATGTAGAGAACGCTACAAATTACAGTAATAATTATATCATTGCACATAGCCAGGGAGGATTAGTTTCCAGAACCATAGATCGGCTATATACCGACAATACTGCATACGGTGAGGACGAGCGATTATTTGGTGGTATTGTCACTTTTGGAACTTCACATGGTGGTGCCTATATCTTGAATAGTAACATGAATGGTGACCTGGAAGATTTTGGTAATGTGGCTTGTGAGGCTCTAGGGAGAGGACCAGCACTCGAATTATACGAAGGTAATTGGTTTACTTCACTAACAAATATTGACGAAACGGTTGGTGGTTGGATTGAAACTGCAGTGGGAGATGCTTGTGACGTTGCGGCATCTATATTGATTCCCCAGTTCATTTTACCTGATTTTGACCCGGCAATAACAGAAGATTACCTTGTAGGTGCTCCAATGCTGGAGACATTAGATGCTTCAAATTCTACCATTCCAAAAGTTGCTTTTTATGGAAAAGAAGAGGACCCGGTTATCTGGCGTACCTTTTCTTCTTTGCGGGGTTCTGTCAATAATTTTGATCCTTTTACCGCAGATGAAGATCAGGAGCTAGTTGATGATGTTGCCGCTAATATATTAGAATATGAAATGAAATATCTTGCTTATGATAACCTCGAGGCAGAAATGGAACTTTCAGGCTGTCCCTGGTGGCTATGGATTCTTACTCCTGCGGGATGTTTAGTGACGGAAGCTGCCGTAGCTATATTCAACTCAATTGATGCAGAGAATCAATTGGAGGAGGCTGCTATAAGAGCCACTGCCTTTTACAACGGCTGGCAATGGTGGTTGAACGCTGACGAGCAATGGAAAACACTAATAGGAGCCATTACCTTTGAAGAGGTAACAACCAATCAATGCAATTGCATTAGTACTAATTCTCCTGAGGAGTTTACTTCAAATGTTAGCGAAGCTGATTGTAACTTTAGTGGCTATTTTTGCCAAAGTAGTACTGCCACTACCTACATAAGACATGAAGAAGGCTCTGACGGAATCGTTCCTATTTCTTCTGCTATTGCTTTTCCCGGAGCAGCAACAGGTATAGATAAAGAGCTGACAGGAAGTAACCATCAGCAACTGAGGAATGATAGTAACTTAGAAGTAAAGTTGACTGAATTGTATGATGGATATCATGGAGATTATTTTTCTGTGCCCCCAAGATGATAAATAATTTAAACAAAATCAGGAATCTAAACCTTGGATTCCTGATTTTTCTGTTTTAAAAACATAACATTCTAGCCTATGAAATTTATAAAACTTATATTCTTCGTGATTACATTGTTATGTGTGTCTTGCAAAGATGACGACTCTGTATTGGTAGAGAAACCAATAGACCCTATAGATCCCGTAATTACCGATACCATTCTATTATGGAAAAAAGTATTACATCCAGACACGCTCAACGTTATTACAATTGACCCCCACTATAAAGATGAAAAAATTATCTGTAGCTATAGGCCATCTTTAGCTAATACGGGAGTTGCAAAAGATGAAATAATTTTTGCAATTGATCAAGATGGAAATGAATTATGGACATGGGGCGACTATTCTCCGGAAATAACAAACAAAAAGGTAAGTCATACCATTTTCAGTGAAAATTATTTGTTAGTCTCTTCGCATACCGATAATTATTCCATAAATACAGACAATGGTACAACCAATTGGACCTTTGTCAAAGAGTATGGAGGACCTTTGATTTCATATAATGAAGAACTCGATTTAGTATTAAAAACATTCAGAGATGGGCAAGCTCCGGGAAGTGATAGTACTTATATTGAAATAAGTAGTAATCATTCAAATGGTGAATTTAAAGAGGTTTTTAAAATAAGAAAAAGTGACGACTATGAAGTGCATATACCAGGTGTTGCCAGTTATCTTAATCCAGAAGGAGATACCATCTTAATTTTTCAAAATCGTCAAATCGTAGTGAACCCCTACGATGGAAAAATAGATCTCTATGCGTACAATCTGACAAAAAAAGAAATACAATGGTTCAAGGAAGACATCGGAGATGGAGAATCAAATTTACGGCCTCCTTTGATAGATGGCGATTACGTTTACTTCTGTGGTCAGTTCCATATCTTTTGCTATGAAAAAGAATCCGGGAACTTGGTCTTTGAACGGAAACTTTATCATACTTTTCAAGGGGCTAATTTTCTCATTTGGGAAGATCTTTTTATCACTAATCTGGACAATGGTGATTTGATTGCGATCAATAAACTGACAGGTGAAACGGTATGGGCAAAAGAAGATTTGACGGGCTGTTGTACAGAGCTTCGCATTTTTGATGATAAAGTATATTTGGCCAATGATGATTTATATATTCTTCAGTGTTCTTCGGGAAGAATATTGTTTCATTATGAAACGCCAACCAAGAAAGAGAAAGGAAGGAGTAATGCCTCATTTTTGAATGCCGTAGCAGTTGATTTGGAGAATAAGACGATGTACACGACAGATAGTTATTATTTATTGAAGATGAAGTTACCTTTTTAAAAGCGAGGTGAACATTCAGTTTTGCACAAAGTAGGTTTTAATTGCATTGCATCTGGCAAGTAAATGGAACAAAGAAAGTCTTTTAGAAAAGGACCCTCTTAGTCAGGGCCCTTTTCTATTGTCAATCTCCTTTCTAAGCCATCACTTCCTTGCCAGCATCATAACTTCTTCCTCGCTCACTACTCACTCGCTTTCCTCTAAACAACAAATACAAATTCATAAAAAGCATAAGTCCCAAATAAATAGAAAAACTACCGACTTTCCAGCTCAATGTTTCCAACAAAATTTGGTTGCTCAAAATACGTGTCGTTTTCATAAACAACAGCGCCGCTCCAATATTCATCAGATAAAATCCAATTTCAAAGAGTCGGTTGGTCGGGTAAGCAATTTCTTCCCGACCTCTGAAAATGTCAAGCATAAATATTTTACTGTTTTGAAAAAGAATTCTGGCGACGAAAAAAGTCATACTTAGCGTAATTGCTAAATAAATTAGATACGTTTTAACGATCAGTATATTTTCCATAATGATACTTTTTGTGAGGTTAAAATTTAAGTTAATTAGCTAATGGAGTTATTTATATCTTTATATTTTTGTTCTTTCAAAAACGTGAATTATTCATAGCATTATAGTGCTTACTCTCTTAAAGTTTACTGGAGTCTCTTCTCAATCACAACAAAAATTAGAAGGTTAAATGAATGCATTCCGCCCAGTAGTAGATAAACAATACCCAGCTTGCTACTTAAGAATTCAAGACATTCTAAAGCAGTACCTACGTTTCCTGTTTTTTGTGTAAAAAATGCCAGTACAAAACCAAGATTCACTAAATAAAATCCTAGCAATAACAATTTATTTACAGGGCCAACTACATGGGGAAGAGACTGAAAAATACGCTCCAGAAAGACTGCTCCATTCTTATATAGTGCCTGCCCAACAAAAATAGTTGTATTGGCAGCAATGAATATATATAGTAAAAATGTGAGCAATTCCAGATTCATAAATCAACTACTTTTGGTTTATGTGAATTGTATTATGACTGCAAGATAAGACCTTTTTTCATAACTTTCAATAATTATTGAAAGTTATGAAAAATAAATTTAGCTGTAATTCAGAACCCGTTCACTGATGCAGCCGAGCTGGTTAATAATTGAAAATTAGAACCGATTGCGGTTTCCAAATGATGAAGTAATTTAGAACTACAAAATTCCGAACAGAGAAAAGCCTGAAAGAGTCCTTTGGAGAAGTTTTATCTCATGACAATGTAAAATCGGAGTAGACTGGCCTTTTAACTTTGACCGTTAAGAAAAGACGCAGAGGGTAGTGAAAAGATCAATCCAGAGACCGTAGGTCGACCTCGGATTGTGAGCGGGCAGGCTGCGTTTTTTAGGTGAAAGTTATACAGCCTTGAATTTTGGTTCTTTTTTTCAAGAAAAAGAACAGAGCGATAAAATAAACCGAAAAGTTCAAGCTTCTACAAAGCCCAATCAGAAGAAAAACATTTGCGTTGTATAGGCTAAGTTAATCAATAAAAAAGCCTCTGCGTCGCTCGCTCGAAATGACAGAAATTATTCCTCCCGTTCCGGCTCCTCCAACAACCACTCCGGAGACTCCATGAATTTC
>CAZDTI010000231.1:0-13508 GCA_964508085.1 uncultured Saprospiraceae bacterium
ATTCGACTCGAGGAGATCGTTCGGAAGGATAAGGATTCGACTCGCTGGGATCGCATTCGGCAAGCCTGCTCGGAAGGACAGAAGTTCCGACTCATTCAGCATAAAAAGAGGAGTAAGAGAGGCAAAATCAATTGTAATTTTTCATATACACTAACGGCTATCTAATATCTCATGAGGGATTTTAAATAGCCGCTTTTTTTCTAAGAAGGTCTAACTGTTTATTAGTGTTTATTCCAAATAGAATCGTTTGGCTGACTGGCCAACGTCTACCGAAATAAGCGCTATTCTACCAGTCACCTCCCCCGTTTCCGCCGTTGTCTCTTCCTCTTCTCCTTCTTCTTCTTCCTCTCCCTACGATTCTTTCAATTTCGCAAAAAGCATCATCAGCCATTTGCATCATGAAAGAAAAGAACCCTCCACGAGTATCATTCAACTCTTTGTCGGATAACTTAATTCCTGTTTCGAAATTTTTTATTCTTTTTGCAGATTTCATAATATAAAAATTTAATAACGTTACCTAAAAAATATACTTATATATAAAAATACGCTCTATTCTGAAAAACTACAATAAACAAAATGAGGTATTTTAAACCTTTGACTATTCTTATATTTAAGGATAATAATGGTATGCTCTTTGGAATATATAGTTATTCTAATGATATATACGAAGCATATAATTCACGCCTTATCCATCTTCATCTTGCTTTTTTGCTTTTCCATCAATGGACAGAGTAAAAATCCAGATAGCCTGAAGCTCCTCTTGAGTACCCCTAAAAGCGATTCCAATCAAGTCAAACTGTTAAAGCAACTCGCTGACTCTTATTATGAAACAAGTTTTGACAGCATGGCATTCTATTATCATAGAGTGTTGGACCTAGCTCCAAAAGTTCCTTACTATTCTTTAGAATTATCGACACTAAGGGGTTTCGGATATATATATGTCTATAATAAAGACGATTACGAACAAAGCATTACTTATTTTGAAAAGGCATTAGCACTGACACAATCTCAAAATGACACCATCGGGACTGCTTACGTTTTGGCTGACATGGGCTGGAATCGTTGGAAAAAAGGAATGCCCTTAGAAGCACTTGCCTTTTATCTTAAAGTTAGAGACCTCGCTGAGGAAGTCAATCACGCGAAATTAAAATTCAGAGCTTGCCTTGAATTAGGAATCATTCAAAACGAAAATGGAGACAACAAAAAGGCAATTGATTTTTATTCAAAAGCTTTAATGATTGCCGACTCAGCAAATTATACGAGAAGCAAAGCTAAGGTGTTAAACAATCTGGGAAAAAGTCATCAAGATGAAAAAGAATACGCTATTGCTTTATCTCATTTTCTGGAAGCAGATTCTATCTTCACCGCATTAAAAGACAACAATTGGTTGAGTTTGACCAATTACAATATCGGTAACAACTATTTATTTCGAGACCTCGCAGATAAGGCTTTGCCACTTTATAAGAAAGCCTTGAGCCACAATGCTTCGATAAACAACAAAGAAAGAATGGTCATGATAATGGTAGGCTTAGCCAAAGCTTATCAAAAGAATAAGGACAGTCAAAATTCCATCAAAATTGCAAATGAGGCTTTGGATACTTTGGAAACTATTGACATAGAAAGCTACTATGCGGAATTGTATGCTTTACAAGCAGAAAATTATAACTCCATTGGCGAATTGGGCAAAGCCACCACATTTTATAAAAAACACTTAGATGCGGTAGAAGTAGAAAATCTGCTAAATAACGGATTCGAGATTGCAAATTTACAACGCCTACACGAAACGGAAAAACAAGAAAGGAAAGCATTAGAGTTAAATAATAAATTCTTAGAAACAGAAAACGCATTAGTAAAGGTTAAGGCTAGAAACCAATTGCTTTTCTTTGGTCTTTCCTTTCTTTTTCTCGGCTCCTTACTTTTGTTCTTTATATTTAAAACCCATGAGCTAAAGAGAATCGATGGATTGAAAACGGGCTTATCTGCTGAACTTCATGACAATATTGGAGCTTCACTCAATCATATAAAGATGTTAGCCAATCAACTCAACAGGTTGGAACCAAAGCATAAGGAAAAACAGAACATACTCGGTAAGATGAAAACCATTAGCAACCAAACGATTTACGACATGTACGACATGATCTGGAGTTTGGAAAAAGACAAAGGTACTATCGGTGATCTTTTGATAAAAATGCAAGACTACGCAGACAACTTGTTCGGTGACTTTAATATCCCATATGGCTTTCTAGTCGATGGACTCCAAGAAAAGGCCAAACTAAATTCCAAAGAAAAAATAAACTGCTATTCTATTTTCAAAGAATCCATCAATAATATTATAAAACATTCAAAGTCAGAAAAAGTATATATTAGCTTCGAAAAACAAACAGAGCAGTTTTTTAAAATGACTATTAAAAATAGCTACTGCCCTAAAACCCAAAGTCAAATTTCTGGTAAGAATGGTATTTCCAATATGAAAAAAAGAGCTGAAGCAATCAATGGGAAACTAACGATTGAGCAGAGTGAATCCACTTTTACTTTGATCTTTGTATTGTAAAAAATAAACTAAATGATAAAAGTAGGCCTCATAGAAGATGACGATTTAGTAAGAAATGAACTGGTTCAAATTCTGAAGACTTCGACAGAGTTAGAGCCTGTCAGCTGGTCCGAATCAGCAGAGAACTTTCTAAATTATTGCCCCAGCGAAATTGACTACATATTGTTAGACATTGGTCTGCCTGGCATCTCCGGAATCGAAGCCATTCCAAAATTAAAAACCAAAATACCTAATGTAGCTATTGTCATCTTATCCTCCTTTAAGGATAATGAACATATTTTCAATGCATTCAAAGCTGGGGCAGTAGGTTATGTTTTGAAAGATTCTGAATTGTCGAGTATCGAAAAAACCTTATACGATTTACACAACGGAATTCCAGCCCTTTCTCCTTCCATTGCCAGAAGAATGATTGACTATTTCAGTCAGAATAAAGTGGAAGTCAAAAATTTTCAACTCACAAACAAAGAAAAAGAAGTACTACGTTTTCTAGTGAATGGCTTGAGTTATAAGTTAATTGCCGATAAACTGGGCATTAGTATAAACGGAGTCCGCTTCCATATTAAAAACATTTACAGTAAACTTCACATCCACTCCCGTCCAGAACTGCTAAAAATGTATATGAATGGAGAAATCAAACTCGATTTTGATATTTCCTAAACAGCATTCCCTTATCCAAATTTAGCTTTGAACCAGTATTTCAAAACACCACAATTGACAAACACCATCCGTTAAGAGTTGAAGGATCCGAAAGTATACTCAGATTGAAAAACATCATCTATTGAGCTAATCCTTAGCTCATATTTCCAATCAAATTAGTACTAACAATTCAGATATTTGAACGACCTACATTAATATGTAGGTAGTATAAATTGAAAGATCCTAACCGAGCGAGTATCTTGTGAGCCGACAGCAAATCACCGCGTCTTACTATATACATTTTAACTTTTTGATTTGCCAATCACCCTTCGCCAAATTAACAACTTTAATTTCCCAAATCAATTTTACAGTTCCTAAATTCCTCTACTAGGAGCTGGCAAACCGGGTATTACTGACTCTAATGAGCAATTAGAAACCAGCCGTCTTGCCCACTGCTGAAAAGCTAAATCAGTAAAGTAAACATATATAAAATAATTAATTCCTAAATAACTTTCTACGTTTTTATCCATTGGCCATTCTGTCTGAATGAAAAAGCAATCAATCCCAAGGAGGAATATCAAAATAAGTTTTTAACCAATTTTTCTAATCAATACTTATAATTATCAACGAACTATGAATTTATTTAAATTACTTTTTCTAAGCCTCTTGGTGTCCTGCTGTTTGCACCAACCCGCCATCGCGAACAATGTCGCTCATGCGGAAAATATCAATACAGCTGAAGAAGAAATATTATTTGGATTTTTCAAACTTTCTAAAAAACTAAAAAATGTTTCTGTTGGTAATGCCAGCAACATTTGGGGAGTAGATTCTTCCAATAAAGTTTTCAGAAAATCTGGAAATCTTTGGCAGCACATGAGTAATGCGCCTTCCAATATGGATCATGTTAGCGTAGGATCTGACGGAGCGGTTTGGGGTGTTACCACCAACAACAAAGTTTATCAATTCCTTAATGGAATATGGTCTCTGAAATCGGGATTGTTTAGACAGATTTCTGTGGGTAAATCCAACCATGTTTGGGGAGTAAACACTTCGAACCAAGTCTTCAAAAGAAACGGAAATTCCTGGCAGTTAATCGCAAATGCGCCTTTCAACATTGACCACGTTAGCGTTGGGAATGACGGTGTTGTTTGGGGCGTTACCTCCAACAACAAAATTTACCGATTCCTCAACGGAATTTGGCAATTAAAAACAGGATTGTTCAAAAACATTTCTGTGGGTAACTCCAGTCATATTTGTGGGGTAAGTCCTACAAATTCGTTACTTTCTAAAGTAGGTAATATTTGGAATGTACTCGGTTTCAATCTATTCAACAAAATCTCTATTGGATCGGATGGAACAACTTGTGGCGTTGATGCAAATGACAATATTTATATCAACACACCGACTACGCCTGCTAATGGACCTGATCCGGATTGTGGGTCATTATTAAGCTACTGGGACTTGGATGCTTGTAATGCATCAAACGGTGGTAATTCAAACTATGGCGAACTCACAGCCGAAACGAACATCGCTCCTGGTTTTTCTAACGTAACAGCTACTAATTTATCACATGGAGGTAACCACTCTTGTACACCTGGTTTTAGTGGTCCTGCTGTTTGTGCAAGTGCAAGGTCTTCTTGTTCTTTTCAAAACAATTCTCACGATGCATTTAAATTTTCGGTTACTGTAAACCCTACCAATGGTAACGCAGGTAAATTATCCGGTCTTTCTTTTTATGAAGCAGCCCCTTCACATTACAATTGGATCGGCGGTGGAAGTGGTGATAATGATCCACCATCTCGCTATGGTATTCGCGTATTAAAGAATGGTCAGCAAATCTATAAAGAGACAGGACTACATACTACTCATAGCTGGAGCTTAGAAGAATTCGACTTTAGCAATGATCCTGATTTTACCGTAACCGGAACAACTACTTTTAGTTTTGAACTGCTAGGTTACTGTAAGAATGGCCTATTTGGTTACTCTTTATGGGATGTTGACGAAATCAAAGTTTTTGGTTGTGTTGAAATAGTCGATCCTTGTGTAGGTGAAGGAGGAGATTCTGATAACGACGGTGTTTGTGACAACTTTGATTGTCAACCAAACAACCCTGCTTTCCCGGCTACTCCTGGCATGGCTTGTAACGACGGAAATCCAAACACTACAAACGATGTTGTAACAGCAGATGGCTGTGGATGTCAAGGAACACAAATTGATCCATGTGCAAACCTAGGAGGAGATTCTGATGGTGACGGTACATGTAATAACCTTGATTGTCAGCCTTTCAACCCAGCTTTCCCAGCAACACCTGGAATGGCTTGTAATGATGGTAATCCTAATACGACAAATGACATAATAACAGCAGATGGATGTGGATGTCAAGGAACACAAATTGATCCATGTGCAAACCTGGGAGGAGATTCTGATGGTGACGGTACATGTAATAACCTTGATTGTCAGCCTTTCAACCCAGCTTTCCCAGCAACACCTGGAATGGCTTGTAATGATGGAAATCCTAATACGACAAACGATATAATAACGGCAGATGGCTGTGGATGTGCAGGTACACCAGTTGGACCAACATGTTCAGTATCAACAGGAAGCTGTTTCATTATGATTGACGGTTTGAGTAGTTCAGATCAGGCGAAAGTGTTTAATTCAAACTGGCAAGTGATCTGGGAATGTAACCCGTGGGTAAGTGGTGCAGCCTGTAATTCAGCAGAAACAATAACGAATTTACAGAATGGAACCTATTACGTTCAGGCTTGTGGCCAAACACAAACGGTTACGATAACAGGATGTTCACCAGTAGATCCATGTGCAGGTCAAGGCGGCGATTCAGATGGAGACGGAATCTGTAACAACCAAGATTGTCAACCAAATAACTCCGCTTTTCCAGCAACTCCTGGAATGGCTTGTAACGATGGCAATCCAAATACAACAAATGATGTAGTAACAGCAGATGGCTGTGGATGTCAAGGAACGCCAGTTGGACCAACATGTTCAGTAACAACAGGAAGCTGTTTCATTACAATTACAGGATTGAATAACTCTGATTATGCAAAAGTGTTTGATAGTAACTGGAGCATTGTTTGGGAATGTAACCCATGGGCGAACGGCGGATGTAGTTCAACAGAAACAATAACTAATTTACAGAATGGGACCTATTATGTTCAAGCTTGTGGAAGCACAGAAACTGTCCAAATTAGTGGATGCTCTGGCGGTGGTGGAACGACTCCATCTTTAAGCTTCTCTAATCCGAACGTTCAAGTTAATGAAAATGGAGGATCTGCTACTTTAACCATTGGTGCTTCTTCTCCTGCCACCAGCCCGATAACAGTAAATTATTCAACGAATAATGGTTCTGCAACCGGCGGTTCAGATTTTACGCCAGTTTCAGCTACAGCAACAATTCCTGCTGGTTCTTCTTCTGTAAATGTCTCTATTCCTATTTTAAATGATGGAAACACAGAATCAACGGAATCTTTCACGATTGCTCTTTCTAATCCAACTGGTGCAACCATATCAGGAGGAACTGGAACAATTACCATATTAGATGACGATGTGGCTCAAGCTTGTAACGTAACAACGGGAAGTTGTTCGATTACAATTACAGGATTGAATAATTCTGATTATGCAAAAGTTTTTAATAGCAACTGGAGCATCGTTTGGGAATGTAACCCATGGGCGAACGGCGGATGTAGTTCAACAGAAACAATAACTAATTTACAGAATGGGACCTATTATGTTCAAGCTTGTGGAAGCACAGAAACTGTCCAAATTAGTGGATGCTCTGGCGGTGGTGGAACGACTCCATCTTTAAGCTTCTCTAATCCGAACGTTCAAGTTAATGAAAATGGAGGATCTGCTACTTTAACCATTGGTGCTTCTTCTCCTGCCACCAGCCCGATAACAGTAAATTATTCAACGAATAATGGTTCTGCTAATGGTGGTACTGATTACACACCAGTTTCAAATACGGCTACGATTCCTGCTGGTTCTACGTCTGTAAATATTTCTATTCCTATTTTGAATGATGGAGAAACAGAAACAACAGAATCTTTCACCGTTTCTCTTTCTAATCCAACTGGTGCAACCGTATCAGGTGGAACTGGAACGATTACTATTTTGGATGATGATGTTGCTCCTTCTTGTAATGTAACTACAGGAAGCTGTTCAATTACCATTACAGGACTAAATGGTTCTGATTATGCAAAAGTATTTGATACCAATTGGCAAATTATATGGGAATGTAATCCATGGGTAAACGGCGGTTGTAACTCAACAGAGACGATTACTAATTTAGAAAACGGAACTTACAATGTTCAAGCTTGTGGTCAAACACAACCGGTAACAGTAAGTGGATGTGTAATGGATCCATGTGCAGGTCAGGGAGGTGATTCTGATGGTGACGGAACTTGTAACAACCAAGACTGTCAACCAAATAATCCAGCGTTCCCAGCTACACCTGGATCATCATGTAACGACGGCAATCCAAATACGGAGAATGACATGGTAACAGCAGATGGTTGTGGATGTGCAGGTACGCTTGTTCAAGTTTGCGCTCCAACAGAAATTGCCTACTGGAGTTTAGACCAATGTGTCTCTAACTCAGGAAACGGAACAAACACCGATTTTAGTGAATTTACAGCAGCTACTACTACACCTTTTGGATTTAGTGTAGTGAATGCTTCTATTATTTCTAAAAATAATAATGCAGCCCACTCTTGTACTGCAGGAGAAAGTGGAATTGCGATGTGCAGCGGAATACGTACGCACTGTAACTGGGTTGATAACAGCCACGATGCATTCAGGTTTTCTGTTACCATCGCACCGACAGGAAGCACCCCTGTCTCTTTAACAGGCTTCAACTTCTTCGAAAGAGCACCTCTTAATTACAGTCATATAAATGGAAATAGTGGCGACAATGATCCACCATCTCACTACGGAATGAGGGTATTGAAAAACGGCCAGGAAATCTATCAGAAGACCGGTAGAAGTACAACGCATAGTTGGTCTTATGAATCATTTGATTTAAGTGATGATCCTGACTTTGTCGTAACGACTACTACCACTTTTGAATTTGAATTATTAGGCTACTGCCGTTCAAATGGCTTCTCTGGTTTATCCGTTTGGGATATTGATGAGTTGAGAATTGAAGCTTGTGCAGGAGATGGAGCACTTGCACCATTGGAGGGCCAAGTGAACAGTGATCTTCTGTTTAATGCGATAAAGAATGGTCGTGATGTGAACCTAAACTGGGTAACCAATTCTGATTATAAGAATGACTATTTTGAAGTAGAGCATTCTATGGATGGAATCAATTTCGAGTTATTGGAAAGAGTTTCTAGTAATACGGTATCTAGTGATTATACCAATTACAATGAAAAGGATAGAAATGCAGCTAAAGGGATTAATTATTACCGCCTCAAGCAAATTTATTTAGATGGTACCTATGAATACTCTGAAGTGAGACAAGTTAATATCGAGTTGGATACGCACGATTTTGGACTGTTCCCAAATCCGGCTACTAACCAAGTATTTGTCAACTTAAAAGAGTTTGTAGGAAACTCAGCAATCATACAAATTCACAACAGCTTAGGACAACAGGTGAAGGAGATTCAAGTCGATAATGTTACAGAAGACCCTGTACGTATTTCTCTTGAAGGAATGACACCTGGCGTTCATGCCGTTTTTGTAGATGTAGATGGAAAGAAGACGATAGGAAAGATGCTGGTAGTCGCTAAACTGTAATTATTGCATATATACTTTCACTATGTAACGGTTCGCTCAAATGATAGCGAACCGTTACTTTGAAAGAAGAAAAATGCTACAAAATTGATTTAAACTGGCAATAAGCTAGCGGGGGCTAGCTTTTAATATTGTATTGTAGATTTATACAAATGGTTGGCTCTAAAACGGGTCAACCATTATTTTTTTGGGTAATGTTCACTAAATAGTGTCCAAGTGGAAAGTGCAAAACATAACAGTTAAAATTAAAAAATTTGCGTGCTTAGCGAACTATACGCTCACCAAAAAATGAAGACTCCCATTATTTTTGTGAAGTCCAAATCTAAACCGTAGAAATTCATCACCGTTTCACCACCACTTTTTCAACTGCAAAAACGTCCTCCCCTTTTATTGTTAAAAAATAACAACCATTCACCACCTCTCTCAAATCAATTTTTGCAATAGCATGGTTTCCTCCTTCTATTTTTTGTTCAAAAACCACTGCTCCTCTAACATCAAAAAAAGTAAGAACTACCTCTTCTCTTAGCTGAGATAAATCTACGTTTAAAACCTCCTCCACTGGATTTGGAAATACAGATAACAATACTTCTTCTTCATTTGTCAATACTACATTAGAAACGAATTCTGCGGAATCAATAACGCCTAAGGCCAAGTTGTAATAAGACCCACTTGAGGAATTTTCCAACTTAACTGTTCGAACCATATATCGATTATCACCCTCCTCCGGATTAATATCTGCAAAGTTGGTAGTCGTAACAAAGTCAGTATTTATTCGAGTCCAGGGACCCCTATTATTTTCACTTTTGTAAATGTAATAACCTACGATATCTGTTTCTCCGACAGGAGCTGACCAGCTAAGATTCACGGCCCCACCATCTCCTTGTATACTTAAATCTGAAATCGTTTTTACAGGATGCATACGCAAAGTTGGATCACCCATGAGATTGGCATGTACAAGCTGAGGACCATTGAGGTAAACCCCATTGGTCCCATTAAGGGTCCGAATGGTACTGTAACCAATTGGATAACCCATGGCCATGTGATGAAAAGTCCAGGGAGGTGATCCAGCCCAGACATTGGTAAGTGTAAGGCCCTGAGCAAGTGGAGCCCGTAAGAAATTATTTGAATTGTCCCAATCTCCAAACTGAGAGCCGAAAAGCATTGTAAAAATGGAGAGCAATGAATCCGCAGCGAAATCTTCCGTAGTACCAATTCCTGATGCACTGACATGGGAACCACTGCCGCAACCATAAGACCAAAGGTAACTTTCACTCCGCATCGTTTCAAAATAATCTAAGTCATCAATTTGATCACTGCCGAACATGGGAGCAAAATTTCGCCATCCGCTAGCTGCCGGTGCGGCAAACGCCGGTCCAAAATTATCGTCAATCAACGCACGACGATTCACGAGAATCTTTCCTAATTTAAATTGATGTGCTTTATTCAAATATTGTCGAGTAAGTTCTATTTCGCTTAATGCAAAATTCGAAAGGTCACTCAGGTCAACTCTTCCGACTTGCAATTCTAATCTAGACGGAATAGAATCCTGATCGAATTTCCCATCACCTGGAACATTATGGTTTCTTTCGAAAAAAGCCGTGCTAATGTCAACAACTTCATCGGTCCAATTGCCATTCATTTCTCCATAATAAGAATCAGCAGACCAAGCACCTTCGTGATTTTCGTCATGGGTATCTGGATAAATTTGCCCCGAATAAGGCACTGGAATATGTCCAAGCAGATAAACCGCGGTTAATGAATTATTATTATTATATTTTTCCTGAATTTGAGCTCGCACATTCACCACTGACTCCGTCGGACTCACCGCCAATACTTCGACTTGCCAGCCATCTCGAATAAAATCCATTTCTAAAACGGACAATTCATTTTCCAATGGAGCAACATACGTATCATCAACAACTAGTAGAATTGTTCCTCGACTTTCTTGGGCAGGTAATCGAATACCGGAATAGATAAAACCATATTTTGGTCGTTCGGAAATGAAGTCGCCAACGTTACCAGAACTCGCTAAAATTTCATTGTTCGCATAGTTCTTCAAAGTCCAGGAAGTGCTATTCGGAAACATATCGGGAGAGATAGTCACAATCACTTCTTCACAGGTATTAGCAGTGTTACATAAATCAAAAATTGTAATTTCTTGTGTTTCAAAATTATCGCCATAAGCTTTCACTTCTCCACAAGCTTCCACTTGGTAATAACCAAATCCGAAATTGCAACACAAACCAATGCCATACATATCACTGATTTTGAACCGTAGTTCTAAACCCGGTTCAATACAAAAGGTATCCCTGACCAGATCGAAATTCTTTTTGAAAAAAGCATATTCATAGCCTATACCTGCTTCTATATTTTCATCAAAAAAAAGAGTGGCATCTCCGGGAAGAGAAGCTATTGATTCGCCCCAATCCATTGCTTCCAAAGTTTTTCTATATACTTCATAACCCGTAGCAGTCGCATCTGCTGGCCAGGAAAAGTCGAAACGGGCAGGAGATTCCTGAATAGTAGCACTAACCTCTACAGAACGTTCTCGGGCGCTTTGCCCTTGGAGGAAGTTCGAAAAAAGAAAAAAGAGAAAGAAGAAAAGGAACGATTTACAGTCCATCATGAATGCTGGGTTTTAATTAAAGCGGTTGTAGGGACTGCGTTTTTTGAGAGATGCTTTTTCAAAAATACAGCTTTCCAGGTTAAACATTTCCTTTTTTTTGAAAAAAGTTGTCGGCTGTACATTTGTTCCTATGAAGTTCGATAATAATGGCTTCATTAGTACAGTTTCTGACCAAATCTAAAATTAATCAGAAACATCGCCTATTTTTTCCAGATAAGCTTTTATATTTGGAGTATCCAATCCAAGTTATTCCAAGTGTTAACCCATCTATCCCTTCTTGATAGATACATTCACTCATTCAACAACTCTCTCATGCAAAAGACATTATTTTTCGTATTAGCTTTTATGCTAACAACAACTCTTTCTGCCCAGCAGCTTATAATAGAAGCGTTCTCGGCATACAATCTTACGGCTTATGATTATGATGAAATAGATCAGGGAGGGTATTTCCCTTTGGGATTACGTGTAGCAGGTGGTCATGAGTATGTGCAACTTGGCTTGGAATACCGACAAAGTATTACTAGCCCCGAACTCGAAGGGAAAGCTGATCCGACTACTGCACTGCAATTTGATGAAACTTATTATGGTGCTTTACTTCGGATTAACCTGTCTTCGCTACCGGTTTACCGTGCAGGTTTTGTTATAAAAGGTGGTGCGGGTTATTACAATTACAAACAACGAATTGTTCAAACTTCCAATAATTTGATTTTGGACGAACACAAATTTGATAAAAAACTGGGTTACAATGCCGGAGCAGGTTTATCCCTACCAATATATGGTATGTTTCATTTAGAAATAGGCTGGCAGTACAATATGGTTGGTCGAGACGAATATAAAGGGGAAGGAGTTGAAACTCCAAGTTATGATGCAAATTATCATTCTTTCCAATTTGGCTTCAGTACCAATTTCATGTTTGGTAAAAAATCGATTGAGTGTAGAAACAGAAGGCATAAGAGTAGAGGAAAGCACGGAAGAGAAGGTTGGTATCGAAAAAAGTAATTCGATTTGATAAAACAAAAACGCAGTTATTCTCGTTTCATCGAAAATAACTGCATTTTTTGTTTAAAAGCTTCAGAAGTTCATCTGATGCCAATACTAAGTTTGGTTGGCTACAAGAGCTAATCAACGATGTGTTTCATAAAGTAACCGAAATAAGTGATAGATCTTTTGATCTTTGTGTGTTGTTCGAGGGACTATGTTTTCGGTAGCGAACTACCTTAGTTTGGTTTTTGCAGTAGTACAATCGTTTTAGTACCTTCTGCTTTTGTTCGACATAAAGTCGGCGGCGAATACTAGTGAGCTACCAATAAAGAAAGCACCAGTAACGATGATGAAAATTAACATAGTCTGTATTAAGTAGGTTAAATGAATCAGGTATTTGGTCTTAAGAGGTGGGATGCACAAGATGGTATTTTTTTAGGGGAATACAAAATATTAGTAAACAAAAATTACACATTTTTTATAACTAGCCTATTTATTGCTTACTAACATATATTGCAATTAATAGATACGTAACAAGAAGCCCGGAATAGCTCCGACTTTGGTTAATTTATATTCTTTGGCTAACTTGCGAATCGTTTAAAATATTTAGAAAACTGCCATAGACTTTATACGTAGTTCAACATGATATACTCGTCCATACTACAAAAAGTAATCATTGAGGTAAATCGTATTTTCGAGAAGGAAATAGGTGAACAGTTTGTATATCACAATAAGGCACATACTCAATCCGTAGTCGATAATAGTGATCGCTTCGCACAACATTTTGATCTAAGTGGAGCCGACAGAGAACTATTGGCCATTGCCGCCTGGTTTCATGATGTTGGCTATTCCAAAGGTTATGACAATCATGAGGATAGCAGTGAAAAAATGGCTCGCACCTTTTTAACCAAGTTGAATATTTCCAACAAAGAAATGGATTTGATCGCAGGCTGTATTCAAGCC
>CAZDTI010000232.1:0-1204 GCA_964508085.1 uncultured Saprospiraceae bacterium
CAGAATAGTAGAACATGTAAGACATAGAATATTTCGCCCACTTAATCATACTGATCGTGTCTTGATGTTCTTCTTCAGTCTCCGTACAAAAACCGGTGATCACATCAGAAGAGATAGCGCAGTCCGGCATGATTTCGTAGATGCGATTTACACGCTCGGTGTACCATTCTCGATCATAAGTTCGATTCATTAATTTCAGAATACGACTGTTCCCTGACTGGATCGGCAGGTGAATGTATTTACAAATGTTCTTGTATTTTTTCATCGTAAACAAAACATCATCGGTAATGTCTTTTGGATGCGAAGTAGAAAAACGAATGCGCAAGTCAGGATGAACCTTTGCCACCATTTCCAAAAGATTAGCAAACGTAACTACATCGTTATTTTCTGGATTTGTCCACTTGAAAGAGTCTACATTTTGACCCAGCAAGGTCACTTCTTTATATCCCCTTTCAAAAAGATCCACCGCCTCCGCTACAATACTATAAGCATTCCGACTTCGCTCACGACCTCTGGTATAAGGCACTACGCAAAAGGAACACATGTTATCACAACCACGCATAATGGAAATGAAAGCGGCAACACCATTGGAATCCAAACGAAGCGGGCTGATGTCGGCATAGGTTTCTTCTCTGGAGAGGAAAACATTTACGCCCTTATCGCCACCCGTTGCAGTGGCTACCAGTTTCGGTAAATCCCGGTAAGCATCAGGTCCGGCTACAATGTCTACTAATTTCTCCTCTTCCAAAAATTTAGCTTTTAAGCGCTCTGCCATACAGCCAAGAACGCCCACCAAAGTTCCAGGCCTTTTTCTTTTAACTTGGTTGAATTGCTTCAAGCGCTTCCGAACGGTTTGTTCCGCTTTTTCGCGAATGGAGCAGGTATTTATGAGGATAAGGTCAGAATCAAAAGCATCTTTGGAAGGTTCGTAGCCAATTTCGCCAAGAATAGAAGCAACAATTTCGCTGTCGCTAAAATTCATAGCGCAGCCATAGCTCTCGATATAAAACTTCTTATCGGCCTTTTTTCCTTGCATTTGCTCTTTATAGAACACGTCGCCCTGCTTGTCTTCTGGCAATGGCGTATTGGAATCGGATCGTAAATTATCCAGTGTAGGATTATCGTTGTACATATTTTTTTCTTTTGCGGTGCAAATATAGGGGTTTTAGAGGATAAAGGGTGACATTTTGTCAGATGATTGTTT
>CAZDTI010000232.1:1304-13499 GCA_964508085.1 uncultured Saprospiraceae bacterium
TGCAAATATAGGGGTTTTAGAGGATAAAGGGTGACATTTTGTCAGATGATTGTTTAGCAACGAAAAGAGTGGCTTTAATGCGCTTTGGACGCGGGTTATCGCATCTATCGTATTCTTTTCCTCACGCAGAGGCCGCAGAGTGCGCAGAGCGATCGCGAGTTTCACGTTAGCTCTGTGCCCTCTGTGAACTTTGTGTGAGCAATTACATTAAATTCGGCGCACGTTTGACGCGATGTTAAATCACGCAGAGGTTGCAGAAAACGCAGAGCGACGTGTTTCCCGTTGGCTCTGTGTTCTCTGTGAACTTTGTGTGAGCAATTACACTAAATTGGGGATGCGTCTGGCGCGATGTTGAATCACACAGAGTTCACAGAGTTCACAGAGCGATCGCAGGTTTCACGTTGGCTCTGCGGTCTCAGCGGTCTCTGCGTGAGCAATTACACTAAATTGGGAACGCGTCTAACGCGTTTTTGAATCACACAGAAGCCTGCCCTGAGCTTGTCGAATGGGGCCACAGAGTGATCGCGGGTTTCACATTAGCTCTGCGGCCTCAGCAGTCTCTGCGTGAGCAATTACACTACAACGGAAATACGTTTGGCTCACAACACTCTACCTAAGCAACCTCACAATGAGCTAATGATTTTGCATATAGAAAAGAAATAATGTGATAGAATCTCGTAGATTTGCGGCAGAATTAATAAACAATCATCAAAATGAAGTTACCATACTACCTAGTCCTTACTTTCCTATTTTGCTTGACCGCTTGTAAAACCAGCAATCCGAACTTTCAAGCAGAAGCTAAGAACGCGACGTACATCCATCAGTCCGTCAAGAAATTAACCGATATTATTGTCAATGATATTTTTTCACCACCAGTAGCAAGCCGGAATTATCTGTACCCTTGTGTAGCTGCTTATGAAGTATTGGTGCAGGATTATCCAGACTATAAATCTTTGCAAGGACAGATTCGTGAATTGAGTAAGGTGCCACAGAAGGAAGCGGGGCAAGAATATTGTTTGCCATTAGCGGCAACGCAGGCTTTTATGATAACAGGGAAGGCATTAATTTTTTCGGAAGATGTGATGGAAGAATTCGAGGAAAAAATCAAAGCTGAGTTTATGGCGATGAATATGCCACAAGAAGTTTTTGACCGTTCTTTGGCTTATGGAAATGCAGTGAGTAAACATATTCTTGACTGGGCGGATAAGGACATGTATAAGCAAACCCGAACTTATCCCAAATATGCCATCCCAGAAGATTTGACAAAATGGACACCAACACCTCCTGATTATATGGATGCCATTGAGCCACACTGGAATAAGATTCGTCCGATGATTTTAGATTCGGCTGCGCAGTTTACACCACCGCCCCCAACACCATATAATATGGACAAAGACAGTAAATTCTATGCAGAGTTGATGGAAGTATACAAAGCGGTAAAAGACGCTGGAAAAGAAGAGTTAGAAATTGCGAGTTTTTGGGATTGCAATCCTTTTGTTTCTCATCATACGGGGCACGTGATGTATGCGACTAAGAAAATAACACCGGGTGGCCATTGGATGAATATTGCTTCGGTAGCTGCCAAGAAAACGGACGCTGATATGATGAAAACGATGCACACCTATACAATGACTGCCATTGCATTGTTTGATGGTTTTATCGCTTGTTGGGATGAAAAGTATCGGTCTAAATTGGTACGTCCCGAAACGGTAATCAACCGCCAGTTGGATGAAGAGTGGAAGCCGGCTTTGCAGACGCCACCATTTCCAGAGCATACTAGTGGACATAGTGTTATATCTTCTGCAGCGGCTGTGGCTTTGACAGAAATCTATGGAGATAACTTTGCTTTTACAGATAGTACAGAGGTGGAATATGGTTTGCCAGCGAGGAGTTTTACGTCCTTTATTCAGGCATCAGAAGAAGCGGCAGTCAGTCGATTGTATGGTGGAATTCACTATCGTCCGGCGATTGATTATGGGGTAGATCAGGGGAGAGCTGTGGGGGAGTTGTTGAAGAAGAAGGTGAGCTTTAAGTAATTCCTCGACTCGGTCGTACCTCCCTCGCTCGGAATGACAGGGCTATTTCTTTGGTTTTTTGACTCGGTCGTACCTCCCTCGCTCGGAATGACTGGGCTATTTTCATTGGGTTTTTGACTCGGTCGTGCCTCCCTCACTCGGAATGACAGGGTTATTGTCTTTGGGCTTTTGACTCGGTCGTACCTCCCTCGCTCGGAATGACAATTTTTGACTCGCTGTGTATTTGTCTGGAATGATAGCTTTCGACTTGTTGTGTCTGTGTCAGGGATGACCATTTTTAGCTCACTTCTTTTGGCTAGGAGTGAGCTGAAAGTATTTTAACTTGAAGTTAGAAAATAGGCTCTTGTTATTACTTCACCTTTATCACTGATATATGGCAGAAAGTCCTTGTCAATCGTTATATTTGTAAGGAATAAACAAAACACAACAACCAAGTCCTCAGCAAGCAACCTCATAGAACATTAATCAAAAGAAGATTTGGTGCGAACTGTATTATGCTGCCAAGCACTGCAAACAACTCTTTTACAATTTCAACAGCAAAAACTTTTAGGCGAAACCTATCCGTTTTATGGCTGTTGTTATGCTTTGTCCTCATCCAAATTTGCAACAATAGTCCACTCTTTTCTCAACAAGCAGATTACGTAGGCTTGGAAGACGGTCTTTCCTCTGGGTTTGTTTTTGATTTCAGGCAATCTTCAGAAGGCTTTATGTATATCGGACTCCACAGCGGTCTCAATCGCTATGATGGTTACGAGATGAGGCATTATAAACACAATCCTTTTGATCCTTATTCTATTTCTGCCAATGCTGTAAATAATATTTTGGAAGACCGCCGAGGTTATATCTGGGTGGCCATGGAAAGCGGTGAACTGGATGTACTAAACCCTCGCAGCGGTCGCTTTCATCACTTGGGGAGTTTTGGACAACAAATGAACTCGCATCATAAAGTTATCCAAACCATTTTCTTCGATGATCAGGGGAACCTATGGCTCGGTTTGCTATCCGGGAAAGTATACAAATTGAAAATTCCAGCTGATTTTAATCTAAGCGGAAAACCAGCTTCGATTCCTTTTCAAGCGATGGTGGATTATGAATTTGAAGTAGAACCTAATCCTAATTTTGAACCGATATATGAAGTGAGCAGAAAACCCATTCGTACTTTTTTGCAGGATAAAAAGAAACAATTGTGGATGAGAACACATGATGCTCAATTGTTTAAAATCGACCATAAAGAAAATGAGCATGAAGTATTTTTTCAATCGAAACGATATTACCAAAAGGAACCACAGTTGTTGGAAGACCCCGATGGAGTAATATGGTTGACGACCGGTTTGAACTGGCAAAAAGTAAAGCAGCAAAAAGTCGAAGAGGTTCCGGTCAGTCCCTGGTTTACAGATGCTTTTATTCATGGCTGGGATGCGAATGGGGAATTGATATATGATATTCGCCCCAGAGATAGTAAAACTAAAATCTATAGAAGTTCCGAAAGTGTATTTAGCCGTAAAGCACCCAAAGCAAAACTATTAGCTGAATATCCTACAGCAGCCATAAGGATCATTCGAATCGATGATTCTGGTCTGCTTTGGATGAAGGGGAATATAGGTTTAGTAAAAATTAGTCCAGAGGAAGAATTATTTGAACATCATTTGAAAGGGATCTCCTTAGGTCGTCTTAAACTAGATCATCGTGGGGGGGGATATTTTACGGAAGGGAGGTCTGGCCGTTTGCTTTATGATAAAAACGAATCGTTTCCCATCACAAAACAATATCCGAACTTACCATTCAAAGGGTCGATCGTTTTCAAAAAAGATGGTACCATTTGGGGCGTAAAGTCGAATGTTGATGGAGACAAAACTTTAAAAATAGAAAAACCGTTTTTTCTAATCAGGCCAGAAACCGAAGAGATTATAGAATATCAAATTTCAGGTTATTATCGTCCTTCGGAGTCTAGTACTAATAGGTTGGATAAAGAGGAGCGGGTCTGGAGTTTTAATAACAATCAGTTGTTTCTTTTTGATTTAGAGAATTTATCTGCTAAGTCTTTTTCAATAATGAAAAACGAAGAGAATGTCATTCGAAGCAATGACCTCTTTATTGATTATGCCAATGACTTTTGGATCGCAACCATCAATGGAGCTTGCAAAACCAATAGTAGTAAACTGCCAGCCGAAGAGATCGAGGCAGAATGGTTTTATAATGATCCCGACAACCCAAATAGTTTAAGCCACAGCTCCATAAAATGTTTTCATGACGACCCTTTTGAACCTGAAAAATACATGTGGATCGGCACAGCAGGTGGTGGCCTTAATCGGTTAAATCGCAAAACAAAAGAAGCCATTCATTACACGACGCTTAATAGCGAAATTCCAGATGATGTCGTTTACCAAATCCAAACGGATGCTAAAGGTTACCTCTGGATGAGTACCAATAATGGTCTTGCTCGCTTTGATACGAAAAAAGAAAAGTTTAAAAACTATACTAAAGAAGATGGCTTGCAAGACTTGGAATTTAATACGCTTAGTTCTATTCGCTTACCCGATGGAGAGATGGCTTTTGGGGGCATCAACGGGCTGAATATCTTCAACCCGGATGTTCAAAACATGGAAGGAAGCACTTACATCCCTCCTGTTCGTTTGACCTCCTTGCGCATTAATAATCAAAAGATACAACCTTATCCAGTGACGGATTCTACCGGCTTTGAACTGGAACAATCTCTGGAATACACTAATTCGATAGGGCTGACGCATCTCCAAAATACGATTCGCATAGAATTCGCAGCGCTCGATTTTTACCACAAAAACCAAAACCAATATCGCTATCGCTTGACCGAAGGTTCTGAGCGAGCAGAAAGAGAGACAAAGGCTTGGGTGAATTTAGAAACAGAAAACAAAGTACAATTCACTTCCTTGCCATCAGGGGAATATCTCTTTGAAGTCATGGGCTCCAATCATGATGAAGTTTGGAATACGGAACCAACGACTTTGGAAATTACGATTCATCCACCCTGGTGGAAATCAAAATGGGTCTACATGGCTTATGCACTGTTATTCTTGGGAGCTGTTTTTGGGGTTCACCGTTTCCAAACCAACCGTCTGAACCTAAGAAATCAACTCTCCTATGAAAAAGCAACGGCAGAGCGTTTATTGGAATTGGACAAGCTCAAAACCAATTTCTTTTCTAACGTGACGCATGAACTCCGGACTCCATTAACACTCATTTTGGGTCCACTCCAAAAAGTATTGAAGAGTAATGACCTAAGTAACAAAAATTTTACTTTGCTCAAGGTCATGCAGCAGAATGGAGGAAATTTACTCAAATTGATTAATGAAATTTTAGACCTCAATAAATTAGAAGCAGGAAAACTGGAACTCCATGAAAAGCCAGTCCCCCTTTATTTGTTGCTGCAAAGATTGGTTAGTGTTTTTGAATCTTATTCTGAACGGAAGGAAGTGACTTTTTCTTTTGAATACAAAGGGAGTCCTCATTTGCAAGTGCAGCTGGATCAAGTTAAATTTGAAAAAGTCGTTAATAATCTTTTGTCAAACGCCATTAAATTTACACCAAATAAAGGGTCTGTCAACGTATTGTTGGAAGATAAAGGTCAATCTTTAGAGCTGAAAGTTTCTGACACGGGTAGAGGGATTCATGAAGAGGATCTGCCACATATTTTTGATCGATTCTATCAGACAAAATCACCGGATGAGATAACAGAAGGCGGTACTGGAATTGGCTTGGCTTTGGTACAAGAATATGCAAGATTGTTTAAAGGCAGTGTTGAAGTGAAAAGTAAAATAGGAGAGGGGAGTGCTTTTGTTTTTAGCTTTCCGAAAAAGGAAGTTTTCAAAACCTTGGAAACGGAAGATGTATTAGCGATTGATAAAATTCTGAAGAATGAAGATAGATCCTTTTTGATTAAAGGAAATATAACAAAAGAATTACAAGATGCTGCTGAAGAAGTGACTCAGGGTTCTACAGAAGAATTATTAGCTAGGAAAAAGCTACTAGTTGTAGAGGATAATTTACAACTACGCGACTACCTCCTCTTGCTCCTTGGCGAATACTACCAGGTTTTTAGCGCCAATAATGGTAAAGCTGCACTCGACTGGCTTGATGAGCAAAGCGTTAACAATAATTATCCCGATCTCATCCTTTCCGACGTTATGATGCCTGTGATGGACGGTTTCCAATTTTTAGAAACCATAAAGCAAAAACAACAATATTGTTCCATTCCGGTAGTGATGCTTACCGCAAAAGCAGCGACTCCGGACAAGCTAAAAGCGCTTAGGATCGGTGTTGACGATTATATGATTAAACCATTTTTGGAAGAAGAATTACTAATACGGATAGAAAATTTATTGTCGAATGCTCAAGTAAAACAAGAGTATCATCAAGAAGAGGCTGAGCTTGATTCTTCTATTAACCAGAATGACCAAAGTAATACTGGAAGTAAACCTGCGGAGCAAAAAAGGGTAAAACCTAGTCCTGCAACTTCCATCAGTCCAGAAGACTTGGAGTGGTTGGGGGAATTAGAAAAAACAGTCATGGAATCCCTTTCCGATTTTGATTTTACCTTAGATCGTTTGGGCCCAATGATCTTTTTAAGCCCTCGTCAGATTCGTCGTCGTTTGAAGCAATTGACGGGTTTGAGTTTTTCTCAGTATTTACGGGAGGCTCGTTTTGGGGAGGCTCGGCGGTTGTTGGAATCGGGAGAGGTCAGTTCTGTGAAAGGGGTAGCTTATGAGATTGGGATGCGGGATGTGAAGTATTTTTCTCGGGAGTTTAAGAAGCATTTTGGGAAGTCGCCTTCTACTTATTTGGAGGAGTAATCGTAATACCGTAATTTCAGGTTTTGTTCTAAAGCCAAAGAGATGGAAAAACATTTTGATAAATGCTCAATAAAAATCTTAAGAGAAAACTAGAATGAAACAAAGTATCACCTACTACCTAACCCTTTTCGTCCTTAAATTAAAAGGCCTGAAAAAGACTTTCAGTAAAGACCCAATTGATTTTCAAAAGATAAGAAAAGAAGATATTCCCCATCCAAAAGGTCGGTTTTTTCAACAAAACCAAGTACGCACTTTTAATGTCTTAAAAACGGAAATTACAGAAATAAAACGGAACGAAAATTCCAATAGCCTACTGATGTTTATTCATGGAGGTGCTTTCATTTCCGGTCCTGCGAAACATCATTGGGATAGCATAAAAGTAATTGCTAAACAAACGAACCATACCATTTGGATGTGTAATTATCCAAAAGCACCAGAGCATAAAATTTTAGAAATTTCCAATAATATTGATTCCGTATATCAAAGTGCATTAGAAAAATATGAGTCCAAACAAATCATACTTATTGGTGATTCTGTAGGTGGAACTTTAATCACAGCACTTATACAACGGCTGATCAAAAAGAATACCGACCAGCCGTTAAAAATCGTCCTTGTTTCTCCAGTTATGGATGCCACTATGTCTAATCCTCAAATAGACGAAATAGATTTAATTGATCCTATGTTGTCTAAGACAGGGGTACTTAGTGCAAAGAAAATGTGTGTCGGCGATCTTGGTTTAGAAGATGAAATGATCTCTCCAATAAATGGTAGTTTTGATAAATTTCCGAAGACTATTTTGTTTTTAGCAGAACAGGACATTACTTATCCGGATCAATTGTTAGCGGTTCAAAAAATGAAAGAAGCTGAGGTTGAAATTGAGTTGGTTGAAGGCAGAGCTATGCCGCATATTTGGCCATTTTTGCCAGTGATGAAAGAGGCCAAAGCCGCTTTGGAGGAAATAATCACCAGGTTAAAATGACTAAATAAAGATTCCCAATTTCTTAATGCTTACTGTACAAGTAAGTAATTGCATCTATCTGTTTGTCTTTATTCAATAACCATTTCTTTCTCGCTTACGGCTGAGACACCAAAATAACCCAAGGCTTTTTTACCAGAGGGATCTAGATTTATCATGTTCCCACTAAGTGCAGCAGGAGGGCTATCAAACAATGACCCTACAAAAGCGGTTTGTGTTTGTAATTGCGTGAAAAATTCGAAGGCCTCTTCTGAAATGGACAATTGTTGAATTCGGTATTGATCTCCCCGCTCTAATGGTTCGTTTATCGTCACCTCAAAGTTTATAATTGGATTTCCATCCACAAATTCATCACTAGCATACAGTAAATCAAATGGTTCATTGAGATAAGAATCATTCACATATTGTTTCCAGCGATAATGGTCTCCAACACCAAGCGGTTCATTCGTATCGATGCTGACATAATATCCCTCATCTTCAAATGTGCTTTCTTCTTTGAATGTTGAATAAATGGCCGTTATCTCGGGAACAGACTGAAGCAGTTCCGGATTAGATTCATATTCCTCGCCTTCTGAAGTTCGGATATAAATGTGATAAGTTTCCCCTACTTGTCCTATGAAATCTGTAGTATAAAGGCCATTCGACTTTTCGTAAAAAGTGTCAACAGGTCCTTGCTCGTTATTTAAAACAACGAAGGCATTCTCAACAAAAGGACTTGAGGAGTTATCGAAATAATTGGCTGTCGTGCTCAATACGACTTGTTTTTCGACACTTTGGTTCGTAAGCCATCCATCAACAACTAATTGGATTTCTCCATCTGGAACTTCCAGGTCTATAACGTCCTGGCAACTGGAGAGAAAAAATAAGGTTATTAACAATAACAGTGATATCTTAATATTCATGATTTTAATTTTTTAGGAGTTTCTAAAATGAAAAGTTATAAGTCAAGTAAGGCAATACCGATCCAAAAATGGAGAGCCGAACGGCTTCTGTTTCTAGGGGATTATCTTCATTTTGTCGGAAGAAAATAGAATATGCATTCTTCCGGGCATAAACATTATAGGCGCCAATTTCCCAAGAGCTTTTCCATCGTTTTTCCGGATTTCGTTTGGGGGTATATTGGAGGCCAACATCCATTCTGTGGTATTTTGGGGTGCGGGCTCCGTTGCGGTTATTATAGTGTGGCACCGTGATGCCATCATAAACATATCTTGATTCGGGATAAGTGATTGGGCGGCCAGTAGCAAAAGCGAAATTAGTGGACAGGTTAAACTTTTCATTAATTTTCCAAGAAGCAGCTACAGACAAGTCGTGGGTCTTGTCATAATTTGCAGGATAGTACTTCCCATCATTAATGCCCGGCACTTTTCGTTCTGTCCGAGACAAAGTGTAACTCACCCAACCTGTAATGGCGCCTTTATTTTTACGAACAGAAAGTTCCATGCCATAGGCTCGTCCCTCTCCGCTCAATAATTCGGTTTCCAAAGTTTCATTTAACAATAGTTCTGCACCATCTTTATAGTCCAACAAATGGTCAAATTTTTTATAGAAACCTTCGATAGATGCTTCGTAGACATTGTCATCAAAATTCCTAAAATAACCTAGTGCAATTTGATCGACCTGTGCAGGGTCAATGTATTTTCCAGATGGTGTCCAAATGTCAATCGGTGTGGCGGAAGTGGTATTGGAAACCAAGTGAATGTATTGTTGCATTCTGTTGTAACTGAATTTTACAGCATTATTGTTGTTGATTACATAATTGGCAGAGAACCTTGGCTCAGGAGCTGAAAAGGAAATGATTCTTTCTTGAGCGCCATAGGAAGTAGTATCTATAATAGCGTCTTTATCAGTTGGGTTTCCATTTTCATAGATAAAGACATCCTCTTTCCCTAGTCTTTGAAAATTAGAAAAGCGCAAACCATATTGAAGTGTCAGATTTTTGATTGGCTCATGTTCATAGCTTGCATAGATTGCAGACTCCAATGCATACTGATGCTGAATATCAATTTCATTAAAGATGGATTCCGCTCCTAAACCTCTGGCACGTCCGGGATGAAAGCGATAAAAATTTGCCTCAGCGCCAAAGTCCAATTTGCTTTTTGGATTAAAGAAATAGCTGAAATCTCCTTTTAAAACATAATTATAAATATTCGCATCCCAATCAAAGGCTTCTGCTCCTTCTGGTACTCCAAAAGAATAACCATAGTCGCTATAAATGGCGGTGAAGTTGGAAAAGAGTTTGTTGGAGAAAAGATGATTCCATCGTATCGTAGCAGTCGCATTCCCCCAATCGGAAGAAAAGTCATCTCCAAAGTTAAATACATCTCGTCCAAAATACCCAGACAAATACAAGCGATCTTTATCGCTCAAAGTAAAATTAGCTTTAGCATTCAGGTCATAAAAATACACCGTGTTGTCTTTTAAGTCAGGATCAAAATTTAAGAAAAGATCACCATAAGATCTACGGCCGGCGATCATAAAAGAGCTTTTGTCTTTTTGTATCGGCCCTTCTAAGGTTAGACGGCTTGCGAGCAAACCTATTCCTCCGTTCATCGCAAATTTCTTCCGATTGCCATCTCGCTGACGAACATCAAGTACGGAAGAAAGTCTTCCACCATATTTTGCGGGAATACCTCCTTTGTATAATTTGGAGTCTTTAACAGCATCGACATTGAAGACGGAAAAGAGGCCAAATAAATGGGAAGAATTATAAACCGTTGCCTCATCAAGTAAGATCAGGTTTTGATCTACGCTTCCACCTCTTACATTAAATCCGGTAGCCCCTTCACCAACTGTACTTACGCCAGGTAACAGTTGAATGCTTCGAATCAAATCCGCCTCTCCCATGACCTGAGGAATTTTTTTCATCTGGGCAGCACTCAAATTCTCCACACTCATTTCTATGTCTTTTACATTTTTAGATTCCTCTTTTGCTGTCACAACCACTTCGGTCATCACTTCACTATCAGGGTTTAATTCTATATTGAAAACCTCGTTCTTAGACAGCGTAATATCTACCGTTTTGTATTTATACCCAATATAACTGACTCCAATTTTGTAATGGTTTGGATCAAGAGATAATGAATAGAATCCGTATGAATTTGTTGATGTTCCGGCATCAGTGCCCTCTACAAAGATACTGGCACCGATCAATTCTTCGCCATTTGAAGCATCTCTGACATGCCCGCTGAGGGTTGCTTTGTTCTGTGAATAAGCTCCCGTAGTAAGTAATAGCATAAAAAAGAAGCTTAAAATTTTCATTGTTTTTTCCATGGTTTTGATTAAATGTTTTCGAATAGGGTTTAGTGAAAAGCGTAAACTTTGAAAACTGTTCTATGTGTTGTAGTATTAATGTTGATTGATGTTAAATCAAGCAGTTATGCAAATCATTTATTGCATCAATAGGGCTATCTCCATAACCGCTAAGGGATTCATATCCAAAATCATCTACCAAGGTTACGACATATCCTTTTTTCTGTTTTTTAATCTTCAAATGACTCAACTGATTGAGGTTGACGGTTAAATCTGGATTGGGCGCCGTTTCGAAAATTGGTAATTGATTTGTGGCATTTTGGGATTTTAATAAATAGAGCATCTCGATTTTTTTTAAGATTTAAAAAGAGAATTCCCCTTTTGAAATGAAAATTATTTCATAAAACATTCAGGGAATTCTTTCGATTAAAAAAGGAAATAGGTAGTTATACTCTTAAGTTTTCTTAATGTCAATTACACAAATGTCAGGATTGACAACCGTGTAAATGTTCGGAATTAGAATATCAACAGTCCCAACTTTTATATTTCTTATTAGTACCTTTTATGTCCTCTTACAACCAAAGTGAAAAGATCATAAAGTATACAAAGCCACCTTTTCTTGCTTGCCACGTAACAATACTTCTCCGATTGCCTTGGGATGGAAAGCATTTCCGTTTAGGGCCAGTTTATCTAACAGATATTCAGATAGTAATATGTTGACTCCAAGTTCATTACATTTGGATTGAATGCGAGCCGTGGTGTTAAGAACATCACCTGAAAATGCGATATCTCGTTTGACGACTCCTATTTCGCCAGCCATTACGTGTCCGTAATGAAGTCCGGCTTTAAAGGCTGGACTGATTTCGTCGTAAGTTGCTTTGTAGTACTCCTTTCGTTCGAAAAGTGCAGATTGAACTTCAAAAAAACAGTTGATGCAATTTGCTTGATCTACTCCTTTATCCATGGTCCAACTCACTATAATCTCATCTCCAACATATTGATAGATCTCACCTTTAGCAGATAGAATAGCAGGCGTAACATCCTTAAAAACATCTTTTATAAAATTGAAATAACGAACCTCCCCTAATTGCTCGGCTATCGTTGT
>CAZDTI010000233.1:0-13420 GCA_964508085.1 uncultured Saprospiraceae bacterium
CTCAGAATTCCATCGATGCTCAAATCGATAACTCAATAGAAAAAAAGTGCTTATTTCCGAAAATATAAAAGATCGTTACACTCACGTCGGGATGATGGAATCCACATAAATCCATTGGGAATTTTGAACAGAAGAAAGGTATTGGATGTTTGATAGAATAACGACGAGTTAAATGAAGAGTAATACCTAAGTTGAACACTTCTATTTTTTGTTAATATATAATTAACCTCGAATTTACGCAGGGAAGACAATATTGGCCTACTTTTGTCTAATACTTAATACAAAACTTCTTCCAAACCAAAAAATCGATCAGATGATAGTCTTAATATTCTTACTAATGGTTACTGTTGTTGCTTTATTGAGCAATTGGGAGGCCATTACTGATTAAAATGAGAATGAATAAGAGGAACGACAGCTAGCTATTACTGATATTAACTCTTCAAGATTCGGACATCCTATGAATCAGAAAAGCCTTATCTGCTGCGTTCCTCTTAATTCACCTGATCCAATCGATTTTAGCTCAAATTGTGCACACCATTTGACATCTCTTTCCTTACCTTTGGCTATTGGGACTTTCCCTGACTAAATTCCGACAACTAATCGCCAACTGGAACGCTTTAAAAAGATAGCAAAATTCATAGTTCGACTAGCACTGTTTTTCCTACTAGTGCTGATTCTTTGTGCCTTATTGATCCAAGTCCCAGCAGTACAAGACCGCCTTACCAATAGTCTTGAGAACTACCTCCAGGAAAAAATCAAGACAGAAGTCTCTATTGAATCTATCCGATTAGACTTACCGGAGTCACTGGTTTTGAAGGGTTTATATGTTGAAAACCCTAAACAGGAGACCTTTCTGAGCCTTGGCGAGCTTTCTTTAAACTTCAAACTCAATAAGCTGCTGCAAAAAAGTATTCAGTTTGATGAGCTGCAATTATCTGAGGGAACGCTGGATCTTTTCATGTCTCGGGATAGCAATAATTTTGATTTTATTATCGAGGCTTTCCAAAACAAAGACGAAGAGCAAGCAATTTCTGGCAGTGCGAAAAACAATAATACTTCCAATTGGGAATTCAGTTTCAATTCATCTAATCTGGCTATCTATAACGTAGATTTTTCTTATCACAAAGAAGATGAGCTCAAAGTAGTTACCCAAATCGGAGATTTTCATAGTCGTATTCAATCATTAGATTTGGGAAAACTCGATTTTCGGGTCGATGATCTGCATCTGAGTGAGAGTCAGATCGATTTGACTATGTTTGAAAAGAAGGAAGAGGCTGATAGTACAAATTCTTCCCCTGTTCGGTTTGCTATTGACGCAAATACGGCTACCATAAAAGAAGTCGCTTTCAATTTAGCTATGCCTACTGCTACTTTTGCTACGATCATTCCTACTTTGGAATCGGAGCAAACTTCCTTTCAATTAAATGGTGATGATGTAAAGGTCAGAATGGCTACAGCCAAAACCGATGGTACGGATATTCTTTATGATGTTATTGGTGCAAGTAAATCTCCGGGCTTTGATTATAAGCATTTGGATTTAGCAAATATAAGTGCCGAACTTTTTGATTTCGAATACCACAACATGAATATTAAAGCTGATATTCAACAGTTAGCAGGTACAGCAAATGAGGGTTTTAAAATCAAACACACGGAGAGCTTTTTCACTTTTTCTAAAGATCAAATAACGTTAGATGATTTCGTCTTTTTAACAGATCAATCTGATTTAAAAAGCAAACACACTGTTATAGATTATCCTTTTTTGGAAGAGGTTTCTGATCCGATTTCGCAATTAAAAATGGATTCCGACATTCGCTTTCTGGGAAGTAGTAGTTCTGATCTTTCTTACTTTTATCCTCCTTTAGATACAATCTTGTTTTTCAAAAAGAATAAAAATCTTCCGATTCAATTAAACGCAAAAGTTGATGGTTCATTTCAGAAAGATCTGGCGATTAAGGAATTCGATCTAGATTTAGAAAACCTACGGGTAAACATTGTTGGACGACTACAAAATACGTTAAGTTCCAACCGACAAAAATGGGATATTGACGTAAAGGAGTTCAAAACCATCAAGGAAAAAATCAGCTATTTGATCCCTGAAAAGTTGCTTCCTGAATTTGTACAACTTCCAGACAGTATAGCCTTATCTGGAAAAACAAAAGGAAGCTTAGCAAGTTTCCAAACGCAGTTGGTCGCAGAAACTAATCGATTAAACACCCCTACTCCAACTTTACTAAAAGCCAATGGACTTTTTAAAAACATCAGCAGTCGGGACAGTGCTTTCCTGAATTGGCAAATAGATAGTCTTTATACTTCCCGTTCTGATGTGCTCGCTTATTTGCCTCCGGACGCCATACCAGATTATGTGGATTTACCATCGTATTTTGTTTTGAGTGGGAGAATCAATGGTTTGTTTTCTAATCTAAATTCTGATCTGAACTTGTCTACTTATCGAAATGAAAAAGAGCAAGAGTTCAAAGCATTGGGAAGTGTATCCGGATTGTTCACTGATGCCAATCCCTCTTTTAATTTGACTTTGGATGCTGCTGATTTTAGTCAAGAGGAATTGAAGGCTTTTTTGCCCGATAGCTTAATGCCTGCTTATTTTAATTTGCCCTTCATCAAAAACCTTTCTGGAATTTTCAAAGGAGATATAGAAAATTTTGATACTAATTTCGAATTGGAATCCAATAGCGGAGAATGGACTGTAGATGCAAGCATGAAGGATAACGCCTATGATTTAAAGTTTAATATTGCAGATTTAAAAGCAGAAGAGCTGTTCACAGAAGGTTATCTGGATAGCATTACTGGCTATTCTTTTTCGCCTTTAGCAGTTGATATTGAACTAAAAGGAAAGGGTTTTGAAATGACAGAAGATGCCTTCTCCGACTTTTTAATTCGCATAAAAAGCGAGGCCAATCAAAAAATGGATGGACTAGTCATCGAGGGAAAACTAGACAAATATATATTGGAGGCTAAGGCTTTCGCCATGGAAAAAGAAGTCGCTGTGATTTCAAACTTTAAACTGGACTATCGCAATACACTACCAATTTGGCGCTTAGACATACAATTGGATTCTATTGATTTACAAGCTATGGAATACGTCGAAGAACCTCTTTTACTCCGTGGCAATGTAACTGCCGAAGCTAAAGGATACGACTTGAATAAACTAGATGGAAGAGCTTTGATTTCGGACTTTGGTATTCTGTACAAAGACTCTATGCAACAAATAGACAGCTTACTCTTGGTAGCAGATTTTGATTCCACCAAAAGCATAGCACAAATAAGTTCCGATTTCTTTGACGCGAAACTGAATGGTAGCGTTCAACATCTGGAAACGACAACCGCTATTCAACAATTATTTTACAATTTTTTAGACAAGAGCTATTCTGATTCTTTAATCGGCAAAACAACGGATCACTTTGAACTAAGCTTTCAACTGCATCGCCCAGAATTATTATTAATCGGTCTTATTCCAGATTTAAAAGAGCTGTCCACCTTTGATTTCATTGCTTCTTATGACAATAAAAATGGGACAATTGAATGTACTTCGACGATCCCCTATTTCAGTTGGCAGAAATCAACTTTTGATGATATTAATATTGATGTAAAAGGAAATTCAGAGGGATTGAACTATCTAGTCAATTGTCAAAATGCTACCATTGAAGAACGACTAAAGTTAAACAAGGCCAGCAGTTATGGAACTTTGATTGATAATGTTTTAGATAATACGTTACAGTTGTTAGATACAGCAGATCAAAAACAATTTGAAATAAAATCTGCTTCTCACTTTTTAAAAAACAAAGCGATTCAAGTTTCCTTTGCCTCAGAACAAATTCTGAATCATGAAAAGTGGAAGGTCTCGGAAAACAATTTGGTTAACTGGAAAGATGGTCAAGTGGCAATAACAGATTGGAGATTATTTACAAAAAAAGAAACCATCGAAGTTTCGAAGTTAGAAAAAGAGCCTTTTGAATTTTCGTTTAGAAACTTTGATTTGGATATTTTTTCTAAAGTTATAAAAATGCCAACGGAGCCGAGTGGCAAAATGAAAGAACAAGATATTACGGGCCTGGATGGCATTCTAAATGGACAGCTTTCTATTACTGATCCGTCTCAACAAAGCAGCTTCACCTCCAAGATTCAGATCGACAGCTTTGTTATATTTAACGCCCAAATGGGAGAGGTAAAACTAGATGCCTTTACGGAAGACGGAAAGAAAATTCAGGCTACCGCTTCCATCCAAGGCAATGGAAATGAGATCCAAATTGGAGGAGACCTAAATCTTGAAGAAAACTTTGATGCCCTGAATTTTAATTTGGATATTCCAGCACTGAATCTGACTGCTATCGAACCATTGCTTTTTGGTTACCTGGAAAACATGGAAGGCTTATTAACAGGTCAATTACAAATCCATGGCTCGCTCAGACAGCCGGACATTACGGGGAAGGTGAATTTCAAAGAAGCGGAATTCGATTTGGAATTAGCGAAAGCTCGATTGAAATTGGGCAATGAAGATTTAGTTTTTGATGCCAATGTCATCGAATTTAAGAACCTCAGTATTAATGATGCCGATGGCAATAAAGGAATTATGTCTTCGTATATTTTGACAGATGATTATCGGACTTTTCACTTACAATCAAATATTAAAGTCGAGAATTTCCAAGTGCTGAATACGACAGCAAAGGATAACGATTTATACTTTGGGAAATTATTTGTGGATGCGGTAGCGAACCTTAGTGGAACCATTCGGGAACCCACGATTGAACTGAATGCGGTGACCACTAAAAACTCTGATCTGACCTATATCTACAGCGCCATTTCCAATCAGGTGGAATCTCATGCCGGGATTGTAGAATTTATAAAACCAGTGGTAAAGGAGCAAAGAAAAGCCAATAATGAAAAGCTTGAACAGATTTCAAAGGGCTTGAATATGAAAATAATTGTAAAAGCACAGGTGAATGAAAATTTAAACTTCAAGGCTGTTACGGACCCGATTACGGGTGATTTTTTTGAAGGTAAAGCCAAAGGAGATTTGGTCTATGTTCAACACCCCGATGGTCTTATGGAACTAAATGGTGACTTGGCCTTAGTAAATGGTTCTTATTTATTTACCTATCAAAAAGTCATTCGTCGTCCCTTTGAAGTCCGGCCGGGTGGAACGATTTCCTGGAGTGGCGATCCTTTGAATCCTAAATTTGACCTGGCTGTTTTATATAAATTGAAAACCTCCGCTTACCCACTTCTAGCTTCCTATTCAGCTGACAACACCAATCGTTTAAAACAGACTTTTATCGTCCGGCTAGACATTGATGGCACCTTGAATAAAACTGAAATCGGCACCGCATTAGAATATCCTGAGGGAGAAGGCAATGATAACAATTCAGATATTAGAGCCGCTATAGACCAAGTCAATTCAGACCCCGGACAACAAAACACACAGGCTTTTTCTATGATTTTGTTTAATGGTTTCATAGCTAATGAAGCAGGCCCTTCTCCTTTTAAAGTGGTCGACATTTCTGGAAACATTAACAATATAATTACATCTCAGTTAAATAACATTGCCAACCGCTATATTAAATTTGTAGAATTAGACTTTAACTTCGATACCGATACAGATGTAAATTCGAATGTGACCGCCGATTTTAGCGTCAGCATTCAAAAACGATTTCTAAATGACCGTTTAGTCATAAGCCTTGATGGTAAAACCACTAGTGATACCGGCAATGAACAGGGCGGCTCGCAAAGTTACCTCGACAATGTAACCGTAGAATATGCTTTGACCTCAGATGGGCGTTTTAAAGTGAAAATTTATAACAAACGAGAATATGATGATTTCATTCAGGGAACGGGTGTGAAGCTCGGGGGAGCTTTTGTTTTTTCTAAGGAGTTTAATGGGTTTAGGATTAGGGATTGAGGATTAAAAATTAAGGATTAAGGATTGAGGATTATTCCCTCTACCGTAGATAATGTATTTTTTCGCTTCTGAGCGAATAATCCTTAATCTTGCATCCTTAATTCTTAATCTATTCAAATAAAATATTTTTTTCTGAACACCTAAAATTTAGGACTTAGATTTTGTTGCGCTCTAACCTACTTACAATGTACATTTTTATACTTATGAAATTCGAATGAAAGAAAAACCGTTGGACAAAATAACAATAATTTTACTTTCTATTTTAGCGACAATTGCACTCAACAGTTGTTCGCTCAGTCGCTCCATCCCCGATGGAAGTCACCTATATGTAAAATCAAAAATAAAGGTGATCAAAAAAGATAAAAAAACAAATACCAAGCAATTAGAGACTACGCTTGACAACATTGTAAAGCGACAGAAGCCGAATAAAAAACGTTTCGGTCTTCGATTTAAATTACGTCGTTATAATCTATTTCTTAAAACCAATAAAAAGAGAATTGCTAAAGGGAATGATAACTTAATTGGAGAGCCGCCCGTCCTCTACAATGAGCAAATTACGGAACGGACGAAAAAGGTCATGAAGAGTAAAGCGTTTAATGAAGGTTTTTTTAATGTGGTTGTAAATAGTGAAGTAAAAAAACGGAAGAAGCGGGCAAAAGTAAAATACACCATTGATTTGGGAGAGGCATTTACCTTGTCTGTTATTAAAAATCAGATTCAGGATTCCTTATTAAGAACTCGAATTAATAATATTCAGCGTAGCACGTTATTAAATACTGGAGAACGCTACGACTTGAATAAATTAAAACGAGAACGGGTTCGAATTGCGCTTTCTCTTCGTGAACAAGGTTTTTATTTTTTCAGTGAAGAGTATTTATTTTTCAAAGCGGATACCATAAAAAGTAACGGTAAGGTACAACTGGAATTGGTTCTTAAAGACGATGTTGACCCTATGCATTTGGGCTTAAAAAGCATTGATAAAATAACCGTTTATCCTGATTTTAATTCCAAGAAAAAAAATGCAATTGATAAAGACTCGTTGAACCTGGAGGGACTGAATTTTATTTTCAAACGAGAATTGATGAAGCATTCGGTACTTCGGGACGCCATTACTTTAAAAGAGGGAAGTCACTATTCCATCAGCGAGCATCAGCGGTCCTTGGAGCGATTAAATTATTTACAAAACTATCAATTTATTGATATTCGTTTTGAGCAGTCAGAAAAGGCAGATAGCTTGTTGAATGTGTCTGTAAAACTAAGTCCGAGGAAACGAGATGCGATTGAAGGCTCTCTTGGTTTCATCGTAAATTCTGGTCTTTATGCCGGCCCGGAAATTTCACTAAGCTATCTCAATCGAAATATTTTCCGAGGAGCGGAACAGTTCAAAACAACCGTTTCTGGAACCTACAACTTTCCCTTGGTGGATGACATTCCTTCTCAACGGGAGCAGGCTGTTACCACTTCATTGACCAAACCGAATTTGCTAATTCCCTTTTGGAAAAAGAAAGCCAACCGTCTTTTAGTAGCCAAAACCAAATTCGAATTTTCATATAACAGAAACTTTGTTAGACTTCCACTAAAAAGTACACGAAGCTTCCTGATGGAGCAAGGATTTGATTCTCTATTGGATTTATTAAATCAGGATGAGGAATTTGCTCCCTTTGTTGCCCTCAATAAATTAACAAGTGTTCTGAGTTACCAATGGCGATATCGGCCAGACATTCTTCACGAAGCGTCTCCTCTGAATATTACTTTTCAAAATCCAATTTATGAAACAGGGCAATTACGGGATTTTTTATTAAGTGTTAATCAATTTGACAACAGTTCTAATGAGTTGCAATTGGGTCTGGAAAAAATGATTATCCTAAAGCCTAGCTATACTTTTGTTTATGACAGTCGACTAAAGCGAATGAGGCCGCATAATTATTTTTACCGAGGCAAAGCAGCTCTGGTTGGCAATCGACTGCTTTCTTCAAATCCAGCTATTCCGTCCAACTTATCGGAGAGTCAATTTTTCCAAATAGAAAATGACATTCGCTATTTCCGACGTTTTTCCAGAAAGCAAACTATTGCGACTCGCTTCTCTATTAAAGCTTCCATTCCTTTCAACAATGAAGTCATTCTTCCTTTTTTCGATTTGTATACGGCGGGTGGCCCGAATAGCATTCGTTCTGTTCGTCCTCGTTCCGTTGGACCAGGATCTGTGGTTCCTACCGATGAAATCTACTTTTTTACCGGAACCGGAGATTTATTGTTAGAAAGCAGTATAGAATGGCGACCAAAAATCAACAACCTTGTGGAATTGGGTTTCTTTGTCGATGCTGGAAACACCTGGCTTTTTAAAGGCGGCGTTAGCCAAAACGCATTGGCTACTTTTAAGTTCAACAACTTTTATAAGCAGCTGGCCATCGGTTCGGGAGTAGGGTTTCGTTTAGATTTTGAATTTATCATTTTACGTTTAGATTTGGCTTTGCCATTGACGAAACCTTGGTTGCCGGAAGGAGATCGTTTTGTGGCTGGAGATTGGGGCTTTGGTACCTTTCCTTTTTTGCGGGAGGATTTGGTTTTGAGTGTGGGGATTGGGTATGGGATTTAGGATTGTAAGTATTAAGTATTAAGTATTAAGTATTAAGTAATTAACGAAAGTGGAGGATTGTGGTTGCTATTTGTGATAAACTTGCGGGCGTTTTCGTTTTTTGAGAGCGCAAAGTTCGCTAAGCTCGCAAAGTCTTCAATATTATGCTTTTGTTTTTTTATATTTTCAACCTGGACACCATTTATTTAGCATTCCCAACTTGTGGATTTAAATGGTCAAGAGGATATTTGGTTTCTTGCTTTGCTCATCGTTTTCTTTTAATCGTAAAAGCATAAATGGGGTGAGTGTTCAATAAAGTGTGTCAGCGGGTAGATTTCCCCTTCGACAAGCTCTGGGCAGGCTCTTTAGGGATTTAAGGGCTGCGCTAGGAAATGACACAGAGGTAGAAGAGTCCCTAAATGGGCTTATTTTTTATTTAGAAATTAAATCAATTAGCCATTCTTTTCGCTAAAATTCCAAATAGCTCCTTCCCTGCTCTACTCTCTTCTGAGTTGTATGCTTCTTCGAAAACGTTCAGATTGAAGTGAGTTTCAAATTGTTTTATATATCCTGGAATGGTGCCTCCGAATGGGCGTTTTTCTAAATCACCAGTAAGTGGGAAATTGAACCAGAGGCCTACTAATTTCCCATTGGATTTTAGCAATTTGTGCATTTGTTGGACGTACTTGCCTCTATTGTTGTCGACTGGTGGAAAGGAACAGAAGAACGTTTGTTCTAGGATAAGATCAAATTGTCCTTCCAGTTCGAAAAAGTCTCCCAGGATGATTTGGTCAGGTGGAAAGTTGGGAACTCTTTCTTTGAAATTTTGTAAGGGTATTGTTGAAATATCGACGATATGTGTATTGACAAAACCAGATCGATAAAGATATTCTGCCTCATAGGCATTCCCAGCTCCTGGAATTAATATTTTGATATTCTTATCTTTCAGCTGATCCACATAAGCCCGAATGGGAGCGGACACGAGGCCCAAATCCCACCCGGTAGATTCATTTATGTATCTTTTTGACCAGTATTGTTCTAGTTCCTTTTTTGGGTGATTTTCTTGTTTGTTGGACATATACTTTATTATTAAGAGGGTGGATAAGGGTAGATGAGGATGGATCAAGGCCCGCCCGACTGACCGGAACGGGCTGGTTCCGGTACGGACTGGTTCCCACTAACGGGTATGCATGATTATCAAGGGAACTCTGATCTACCCTCCTATTACAATCCCAATTTCCCTCGCCACTCCGCTTTATGTTTATTCAAATTCTGATTCCAATAATCCGTCTTGACCGTCTTTTGCAATTCGGCTGTTGAGGTCAGCATTTTTTGGCCTGCCCCATAACCACTTGGGTAACTTTCTTCCCAGCCCAAAATAGCATTTGGCATTTCCGCCGCGAAGCTAATACTTATACTTCGGTTTAGCTCAGGATATTCCAATTTATATTCTTTGCCTCCATCCGGGGTATCCTTTAGGCTGATAATTGCTTTATAAGCCTTAGTTTCTTTATGTCTCAATCTTAGGAAAGCCAATGAAGGAACAACGGCTTGCTCTCCAATAGGTAGCAACTCTGGATTCAAACGAATCAAAGACCAAAGATCATCTTCTAAAATCGTCTTCTCTACCTTTTTTTCTGCAAAGGAAGCCCCTTCAAAATAAGAATCCAATTTAAAAATGTAGTTCTTTTTATTTGTCATTTCCATATAGCTCATGCCGCACCATTCTTGCATTGAGGAAGAAATTTTCAAAGACGCATTTCCATTTTCAAAAGGAAAAAATGTACTCGTCATTATGGAGTATGGATAGATTCCGGTGGTAAATTTCTTTGTGGTGTTCAATTTCAAAACGGGGATGTTCGACTTAGATTGATTGTCCGCTTTTGTATTGGATGATTTTGAAAAAGGTTCTGTTACGTAGACTAATACTGCAGTTCCTTCATGGAGTTCTCCATATCTGATGTGTTTCATTTTGTAGCTAGAGAGCTCTGCTGTTCCGCCATACCAGTATTTTTTTCGGTCTTCTGTTACTACTCTTGAATTAGGAATCGTATTGTTAACTGTTGTCTTTTCTGTTGAACTATTTTCTGAGGCAGCCATAGAATTTGTGCAGGAGAAAACAAGGCTAATGAGTCCCAACAATCCGAACATGGAGAAAAGGGAAAGGTAGGTGGTGGAATTTATTTTCTGTTTCATTATGTATTAATTTATTAGATTATTTTTAAAAATGGGATATCTATCGACAATTCGGCAGATCAACTAGACTTTCTTAAATGGCCTCAGCTCAATATTCACTGGATGAAAAGAAGAGGAAGACTCCAGACAATATAAAATACAATCGGCCACATCGGCAGCATCCATCCTATTGTTACTGGTTGGGAAATTTTCTAATTCGTCAAAGAATTCTGTTTTAATTGATCCAGGTAGAATACAACTTACTTTGATGCCATGTGGCCTTAATTCTTTGAACATAGATTCGGACATTCCTTTCACAGCAAACTTCGTCGCGTTATAAGCCGACATGTTTTCAACTCCCACAATTCCTGCAATAGACGAAATATTAACAATGTGCCCACTCTTTGCTTCTTTCATTACTGGAACAACCAATTTCGACAAATAGAAAATTCCAAAAACATTGGTGTCAAACATCTTTTTCAAGATTGCTGAATCCGTATCTTCTATTTTATTATAACTGCCGAAACCAGCATTATTGACGATTATATCTACCGTGCCATGCGCATCTATAATTTTTGCGAAAGCAGCCTTAACAACCTCCTCATTTCCAATGTCTACTTGATCGCTTGTAAAATTGGGATGATCAATAATAGTGTCACTTCTACTCCACCCAAACACATGAGCTCCTTTTTCTAACAATTGTTCTGCAACGATGTATCCCAAGCCCTTACTAGAGCCTGTAACGATTGCGATTTTATTTTTTAATTCCATTTTTTGTTTGTTTCTAATCATTCAACATGTACGCATGGTGCAACCCCGTAACTGTAGAGTCTACAATCTCCTGAATAAAAGTGCGGCACTTTTTATGCGGATTTTAAACACAAAGTCACATAGACCACAAAGCTCTTAATTCGCAATAGAACACATAGAAAAACACGTTGTGTTTTTTTACATACCTCACAAAGACCAAATTCTGTCAACAAAGAGCTTTCTAACGAAGCTAATAGAAATTATAAAAAAGGTCTATTTTTAAAAGGTATTAGGTGTTTAAGAACATGATAAAAATGGTTTACTCTTTATACTCGCCATGATTTTATCACCATGATCTCTTGAATTTTCGATGTACCATTTTCGGGTATTCAATCCTCCGCAGACTACACCGGCCAAATAAACCCCTTCCACATTGGTTTTCATAGTGGAATCGTCATAATCGGGAACTCCTGTTTTAGCGTCTAAAGCAATGCCCAAACTTTCCGCTAATTTGAAATTTGGCTTGTAACCGGTCATAGCATAAACAAAATCATTTTCTATTTGGTTTACCTCCCCTTTGCTTTTCAGAATAATATAATGATCCGTAAACTCTTGAACTTCTGTTTCCAAATACAATTTGATTTGTCCTTCCTTGATGCGGCTCTCCAAATCTGGCTTGATCCAATATTTCACATTATCGCCAATTTCTTTACCTCGAATAATCAAGGAAACCTCAGCGCCTTTCCTATTAGACTCCAAGGCCACATCTACTGCTGAATTAGAAGCACCAATAACAGCGACCTTTTGCTTGAACAAGTGGTGACCGGAAGTATAATAATGCCTTACTTTATCAAGCTCTTCTCCCCGCACATTCATCATAACCGGCGTGTCATAAAATCCAGTTGCATTTACAATGTTATTACAAGAATAAACCGCCTTGGACGTTTTGATTTGAAAACGCCCTTTTGACTCAACCTCAGAAAGGTGCTCGATGGATTCAAAGGCTTCGTATAGCGCAATATTCAGATCGAAATGCTCCGTTACTCGACGGTAGTATTCCAAAGCTTCGAGTTTATTTGGTCGAAGAGAAAGGGAAGTAAATGGAAGCCCTCCTAATTCCAGGTTGTTGGAACTAGAGAAGAAAGTCATATCCGTTGGAAAATGACTAAGAGAATTCACTAAGGCTCCTTTTTCTAGAATCTTATACTCCACTCCAGCAGCCTGAGCTGCGATGCCGCAACTCAGCCCAATTGGACCTCCTCCTATAATGATCAAACTGATGTGCTCCATTTTCTTTTTTTATACAAAGGTAAGGAGTCTAAAGCGGATAGGTATAGGACAAATGACACTCTGTATTGTACTTTTGGGCCGGGAATTAATTGGAGAAGGGTGGATGATGGCAGATCAGGGCCCGCCCGTCTGACCGGAACGGGCTGGTTCCCGCTGACGCAATTAGATGTAAAAATGAGGAACCCCTTTTCTCATAGCAACTCTGCAAATTCCTTGGGGCTTCGGGAGGTTTCTTTTTTGAAAAAGCGACTAAAGTAAGCTGGATCTTCAAAGCCGAGTTTGAAAGCAATTTCTTTGACGGACAAGTCCTTGGTATACAATTCTCTCTTAGCTTCGACAATCAACTTTTCCTTTATTAAATCACTGACGGTACGACCAAATTCTTTTTTGATGATTTTATTCAATCCTTTAGGAGAGATGTTTAATTGGTCCGAGTAGTACTGAACATTGTGTTCTTTTTCATAGTCTTTATCTAAAAGGTTCTGGAAGCTAATGACCAAGGGAGACGGTAAGGCCAGGTTAACTTCTCCGAATTGGTTTAGTTTTATCTTCGAAGAATACAACAAGAGTGTTTTAAGTTGGGAAGTGATGATTTCCTCCTGAAATTCGTTTGATTCCTCCAATTCATTTTCCATAGCCGTAATGAGGTAATCTACTTTTTTGGCTTCCTTTTCATCCAGTTTAATGTAAGGAGGTTTGGTGGTATTGAAGATAAC
>CAZDTI010000234.1:0-13393 GCA_964508085.1 uncultured Saprospiraceae bacterium
TCTGCTTCTTTAGCTTTCTCATACGCTTCCGCCTCTTTTGCTTTATCGCTTTTCGCTTTATTTTAGGGGACTCTTCTTCAGCTTCAACAGATTCTTCTAGTTCTTCCTCCTTTTCTAGTTCTTCTTCCTTTTCCGTCTTGACTTCCTCAGGGGACACGTTAATCTTTTTATGCAAATCAGAAGGTGATACATTTATTGGTTGTTCCCTAAATAATTCTACCGGAATAACGACATCGTCATCATTCGCAAAAAATGACTCGGATACCAAAACAGGATAGGCGGCTTCCGACGACGATTCCACTGAAGGAAAAGCCACAAGATCATCAATCGGTAAAGAGTCTAAGTAGGAACCGGTGAAATAGTTGGGAACATCCATACAAGGACAGTAATCGTCGCTTTGCGCAAATAAAGAAATAGAAATGAAAAATAGGAACGCGGAAGGAAAGTATTTCATTGGAAAGAGGGTTTTGGTCTGAAGTATTAATTTAGGTATAAATTAATAGACCCCTCATTTTCTTTCAGGTTGCACCCCCACTGAAAACGCATTCCAAAAATGGCAACTGCTTCATCATTATATTGATAAAGCAGTTGCTATTATTAGACCCTAATCCGGATCCATCACAATTAATTTTAATGATCTCACATCCTCCTCATGCTTAGCGGTTAAAATATACAATCCTCCTGCTAGTTGACCTAGATCAAGCTGCTGGAAATACTCCTCCTCTCCTACCAGTTCAAAATCCCGAAGATGCTTACCATCAACATTGCTTAGCATAAGTTCCACATCTCCCGCTTGCTTCAATTTAATGTCTAACATTACTTTTCCATTAGACGGATTTGGATAAACTTCGAAACGTTCAAAGAAAGTACCCACAATATAAGTCGTATCCGGATCAGGGAGATTGCTTCTGAAGTTGTAAACCGTTATCGTTTTCACAATAGTGTCTCTACAAAATTCATTCGCCGCAATCAATTGAACATTGTAATAAGAAATTTCATTGTTAATATCCTGTGGAAAGAAAAATTCCGGATTCGCCGTTGTTGCCGTAGTATTATCAGGATCATCAAAGGACCAATTCCAAAGGTTCGGAATTGGGTAAGATACATCCTTGAAATATATGGTATCTTCCGCATTCACGGGTGTAGCCGCCAAGAAGTAAGCTTCAAAAGGTTCTGGCGCTTCCGCTAATTCAATGGTTCTTGTGGTTGTACAATTCTGCTGATCCGATACGGTTACCTGATAAATTCCTCCTGACAGATTATTGATGTCTTCACTTTCCAAACCATTTGACCAAGTAAATTGATACGTAGGACTTCCGCCAGAAACCGTTAGGTCAATCCAACCATCTTCCGGCCCTTGACAACCCGCCAATTGCTGCTCATCTGAAACCATCAATACATCTGGCTCGTCGACGATCACCATTTGTTCAACTGTACAGGCATTATCGTCTGTTACGACCAGCGTATAAGTTCCGGCTGTTAAGTTATTGATGTCTTCTGTAACAGCATTGTTATTCCAGAGGTAAGAATAAGCTCCGGCTCCCCCTATCACATTAGTCACATCCACCGATCCATTTTCTTCCCCAAAGCAATTCACATCTTCTGCCTCATAAAACACCATAATGGCTTCTGGCTCCGTTAGCGTTTCCATCTCCTCTTGCATGCAGGTGCCAGAATTAATAGTAACGGTATAGTCTCCAGCTGGCAAATTTGTTATGGTTGTTCCAACTTGCCCGGTACTCCAGGAATAAGAATGGTTGACCTGAGGACCTCCACTGGACTGGATCGAAATACTTCCATCTTCATCTCCATTACATAGCAAGTTAGAACTTGTAAATGCAAAGTCAATGGCTGCAGGTTCTGTAATTTCTATATCACTTACCTCGATACAATTTGCGGCATCAGTTACGGTAACCTGATAACTATCAGACGCTAAGTTGCTAATATCCGCAGTTGTAGCTCCAGTACTCCAAGTAATTAAGTAAGGAGGCAAACCGCCAAATATATTCACGGATGCTGTCCCATCATTAGCTTCGAAACAAGATAGATCCGTACCAGTTGCGTTTACATTGAACGCTGAAGAACCTCCTACGGTAAAGGTAGATTCTGCTGTACACATATTGTTATCTGTAACAAGCAATTGATATTCACCCGGAACAAGATCATTTAAATCTTCCATTGTTGAGGAGCCATTTTCCCAGTCATAGCTATAGGTTGGTGTTCCTCCTGTAACGGTTATATCAATCGCACCATCATTGGAGCTACCACAGTTAACGTTACTTACGATTCCTTCTATCAAAATGCTCGTTGGCTCCAGGACCTCTACCGTATGCATTTGAACACAACTTCCATTGCTAATAGAGGCAATATAAGTACCTGCGGGTAAATTAGAAATCGTTTCCCCAATTTGTCCATTATCCCAGACCACAAGTGGAGGCGTTCCAGTGTTTGTGATCGTCAATTCAATAGTTCCGTCAGTTCCGCCAAAACAAGTAACCGGGCTAACCTCATCAGAGACATCCAAGGTGCCTCCCTCATCTAAAATATTCGCTGACATAGAAACTGTGCAATTATTGTTATCTGTCACCGTAACTTCATAATTCCCTTCAAGTAAATCAGTAAAAATAGAATCAGGTACCGGACCATTTCCAATGTCATAGGAATAAGGGTATTCCCCACCGGAAGGTGTAGCTGTAATCGTTCCAGTAGTATTGTTACAATCCAGGTTTTGGCTGGAAATTCCTACTAGCAATGCTTCCGGTTCAGCAACAACATAAGTCGCAACATCTTGGCAACCATTAGCATCTGAGACCGTGACAACGTAAGTACCTCCAGATAAACCATCAATGCTCTCTCCTACTGCTCCATTATCCCAATTATAAGTCAAGGTTCCTGTTCCACCTATTGCCGATATCGTAATCGCTCCATCGGTTAAACTGTTACAACTTACATTGGTAAGCATTATTGGATCCGCATCAATCGCTGGGCCACTAGAATCAGGTATTTCTACGATAGCTGTTTGTGAACATCCGTTCTCATCCGTTACATTTACTTCATAGCTTCCAGCCATTAAATCACTAACTTGATCTATTGTAACATTAAGACCGGGCCAAAAATAAGTTAATAAACCAGTACCTCCCTCTGCTGAAGCTAAAGCACTACCAGTACTTAAACCACAATCCGCAGGCGTAAAAGAAGTTGTAATAACAATGTTATCAGGCTCTGTAATATCCGTAGAGAAAGTACTGATACAATTGGCGGCATCCGTAATAGTAACGGTATAGGATCCAGCTGTTAAATTACTAAAGGTCGAGTTATTAGAAAATCCATTTCCAATGTCATAAGAATAGGGAACTGTTCCACCGGTTGCCGTTATACTAAAAGATCCATTGGATAACCCATTACATTCTAAATCATTGTGGGAAGATTCCGAAATCAATAAATCTCCCGTAGTAGTAATTACTATGTTATCTGTAATCGAACAACCCAATTCATCTGTAACGGTGAGGAAGTAAGTCCCCTCCCCCAAATCGTTAATTTCCGGAGTGATTGCTCCATTGCTCCATAGATAATTATAGTCTACGCCTGTTCCTCCTGAAGCAATAGCGGTGGCCTGTCCTAAAGAGGTACAACCAGCAGCAACACCGGAAATATCCATGGCTAATACAGGAGGTTCATCTAAGGTGATACTTTCAATATCCTGACATCCATTGACATCTGAAACGGTAATGGTGTAAATTCCAGACCCAAGGTTATTGATACTTGAACCGCTCTCTCCAGTATTCCAACTAAAGCTCAATGCTCCTGAACCTCCAGTTGCGGATACTTCGATACTTCCATTTTCATCGCCATTACAATTTATAGCACTAATGATTGGATCAGGTTCAAGAACAGGACCTGCATTGTCTATAATTTGTACGGCTGTTGATTCACTACAACCTACAGCGTCCGTGACTACAAGATTGTAAACACCTGGTGCTAAATTAGATTGTACTGGATCGCTTGAATTAAGTTCAGGCCAGAAAAAGCTCAGTGCTCCCGTGCCACCAACTGCCGATGCGGTTACTGTACCATTGTCCTGTCCACAGTCTGATGGGGTATTTATTACCGTATTATCAATCAAAGGAGCTTCTTCAACCTCTACTGTAAGTGTATTGTTACAACCTCCACTATCATCAACGGAAACAGTATACGTTCCTGCACTCAGATTGCTAAATACCGGGTTATTTACCGGACCATTTCCAATATCATAAGTATAAGGCAGCGTCCCTCCAGAGACTACAACCGTAAAAGAACCAGTTTGATCCCCATTACAAGTCACTGCTATATTATCTGTTGCTTCCAGGGCTAAATCTGAAATGGATGAAATGTTTACATCTGCTGTAACCGAACAGGTATTATTGTAAGTGATCGTTACTAAATAATTACCGGCAGCCAAGTCCGTAGCAGTATCTGTAGTGGAACCATTCGGCCAACTGAAAGCAAAAGGAGGATTGCCACCACTTACTTCAATCATTGCGGTTCCTAAGCTATTACAATTTGCCGGGGTTGTCATAAAGTTAGCAACAACCGGTTCAGGTTCTCCTACCGTATAGGTTTCTACATCTTGACAGCCACTAGCATCTGTAACGGATAAGGTATAGTCACCCGCTGGTAAATTATCTATCGCAGGGACATCCAAATCATTAAAACTCCATAAATAAGTCAACACTCCTACTCCACCATTCACTTGAACCGTAATGGCTCCATCTTGTCCATCAACACAGGTTACCGGGCTAATACTCGGATTAGGCTCTTGTACCGGACCATCATTATTACTGATGTTTGCAGTGGCTGTATTTGTACATCCTGACAAGTCCGTCACAACAACTTCATAGGATCCTGCCAACAAATCATTTACAACTGGGCTTGTACTACTGAGTGCCGGCCAGAAATAAGATAAAGTTCCATTACCACCAGAGGCCGTTGCGGTAGCCGTACCATTGTTTTGGCCGCAATCCGCCGGATCTGTTGCAAAGAGAATTTCAATAGCAGGAAATTCTGTAATTTCGATGTCCAACAGACCTTCGCATTGATCAGAATCCGTAATGGTAACCTGATAGGAACCGGCCAATAAATTCGTAAAGTTAGGATCAGCTACTGCGCCATTTCCAATGTCATAAGTATAGGTTCCGGTTCCACCAGTGGCCATCACCGTAAAACTACCTGTAGCTTCACCATTACACAATACATCTACATGGTCCGTTTCCGCAACAGCTATTGTTCCATTTCCGGTTACGGTTGTAGTTGCAGAAATAGTGCAGCCTTTGGCATCCGTAACGAGCACTTCATAGTCATCGGGTATGGTTAAGTTATTGTTATCGGCAGTTTCGACTCCGTTAGACCATAGATAGGTATAGGGTGACTCTCCTCCCGTTACAATTGCGGTGGCTGCTCCTGCTGTAGCACAGCCAATATTTTGAGTCGTAAAATCAAGCGTAAGTATAGCGGGCTCACTAATCGTATAAGTAGCGATATCTTCACAGTCATTCGCATCGGTCACAGTCACGGTGTAGCTTCCTGCTATTAAATCCGGATTGGACTCCCCTGTAATTCCGTTACTCCAATTAAAGATCAAAGTGCCTGCGCCACCAGTAGCAGTCACAGAAATAGAACCGTTATTTTCTCCAAAACAATTCACTTCCTGAACTATCGGATCTGGATCGATCATAGGACCATCAAGGTTCCCAATGGTCACCTCAATAGTATTCGTACATCCAAGTGCATCGGTTACCACTAATAAATAATTATCTGCCGCCAAATTTGTCACATTCGGTTCTGTGCTATTCAGCGTAGGCCAAAAATAACCTAATGGAGCTGTTCCCCCAGAAGCCATGGCTGAAATGGTCCCATTAGCGATACCACAAGCAGCATCGGTCTGCTGAATATCTATAATTATTTCATCGGGCTCCGGAATACTTACCGTCAAGGTATTAGAACAATTATCAGCATCACTTATGGTAATCGTATAATCACCAGCTGCCAGATCAGTAAAAACAGGATCTGCCACAGCTCCATTCCCTATATCAAAACTATAAGGTAAATTACCGCCAGAAGCAAGGACTTCTACAGAACCATTTGTTCCTCCATTGCAAGTTGTCCCTTGAAGGTTGTTTTCTTCAACCACTAAATCAGCGGTACTACCCACTTCAGCTTCCCCTACCAGTGTACAACCAGCAGCATCTGTAATGGTTAAAGAATAAACATTTGCTTCCAAATTATTGTTAACAGCAGTCTCGATATCATTCGACCATAGATAACTGTAGTCTACGGTTCCGCCACTTACCATTGCTGTCAAAGCACCCAAAGTCGCACAACCAGCTGACTGGCTGATAAATTCAACAGCTAATGGTTCTGGTTGACTGATACTGTAGCTTTGAATATCCTGACAGCCATTATCGTCTGTTACAGAAACTACATAATCACCAGCTGTAAGATTATTGTTGACAGGTCCTTCGACTCCATTATCCCAAAGGAAGGTTAATAGTCCGTTTCCGCCAGAAGCACTTACCGTAATAGCGCCATCCATGCCGGAGTGACAACTAACTTGACTTATAGTTGGGTTGTCTTCTAATTGTGGGCCGTCTGTATCAGCAATTGATACTTCAGTAGAAGCCGTACAGCTTAGTTCGTCGGTCACTATTAAGGTGTAAGAACCAGCGGCTAAATCTGAAACGTTAGGATCTGTACTATTTAAGTCCGGCCAAAAGTAAGTCAGCGTTCCAGTACCTCCGACTGCAGTTGCCATTGCAGAACCATTCTCCTGGCCACAATCTGCATCATCTATAGTTACCGCTATGGTGATTTCGGCCGGCTCTGAAATGGTTACTTCAATAGTCCCCATACAGTCATTTGCATCAGTAACGGTTACCGTATAATCTCCGGCAGAAAGTCCATTGAACATAGGATCTGCTGTTGGCCCGTTTCCAATATCATAGGTGTATGGACTTGATCCACCTTCCGCTTCCACCGTAACGCCACCATCTGTTGCACCAAAGCAACTTACATTTTCTAAAGCTGTTTCACTTACTGCCAAATCCGCATTGTTTAGAATTTCTATATTCGTTACAATGGTACAAGCATTATTATCAGTGATTGTTACAAAATAGTTATCAGCAGTCGTAACGACCAGGTCTTCTGTTGTTTCATCATTACTCCACAGGAAAGTATAAGGGCTTTCTCCTCCCGAGGGAGTCAAATCGATTACCCCTGGGAAATTGCAGTTAATATCTGTTCCTATAATTTCACTTTGCAATAAAGTTGGTTCCGTGATGGTAAAGAGAGCACTTGTCGTACAATTGTTATCATCTGTAATCGTAACGGAATAATCTCCTGCTGATAAATTATCTATAGATTCACTGGAGGAGCCATTGTCCCATTCAAAAACAAGGGAACCCGTTCCGCCTAAATCTAATGCAGTTAATGATCCATCTTCATTTCCATTACAACTTATGTTTTGTTGATCATAATTTGCCATTAAAGCTGGAGGGTCTTGAAGATCAAAGGATTCAACCGTTGTACAATCATTGTTATCCGTAATGGTCACTTCATAAAAAGCCGCCGATAGGTCAGTGATAAAATCGGTTGTTTCTCCATTATTCCAAGCATAAGTATAGGGAGCTGATCCCGTTATGATATCCGTGTTTATTTGTCCCGTGCTCTCGCCAGCACAAGTAACTTCGGTTATTTCCAATGCCGCCTCTAAAGGATCAATTTCTTCAATCTCATACTCCGTTTCAAATGTACAGCCATTGTCATCTGTCAACGTAACCGTATAAATACCTCCTTCTAGTAGATTACTCAAATCTTGGGTTGTTGCGTCATTACTCCATTCATAAGTGTAAGGAGGGGTACCTCCGGAAGGCTCAAAGTCGATTTGCCCAACAAGATTGTTACAATCTATATTTATGCCTGTAATCGTATGACTGAATGCAGGGGGTTCCATGATCTCTATCGTCTCTATTCTTTCGCAGAACTGATCTGTCACTCTTACTTCATAGCTACCTGCTGGCAAATCTGTGAAGGTTCCATCCTCTTCTAGCTGACCATTTAAAAAATAAACATAACCGTTATAGCCTCCTGTGGGAACAACAGAAATTGTTCCGGTGGTTGCACCATTACAAAGAATATCCGTGTGCATCGTGTTAAGTTCAATATCGCTAATGTTGATGAATTTTCCAGTCGCATGGCCACAGAGTCCATCAAAATCTGCAAATACTTCATATAGGTAATTTCCTACTTCGGTTGCTAGATAATCAGGTTCGTCAGCTCCTGGAATGACTACGCCATCTCTGTACCAGGTATAATCTGCATCTGGATGACCTCCGGATTCTAAGAGTATCGGTTCGCCATTACAACTGAAACTTGGAGCGCTTGAAAGGTTCAGAAATAAGAAAGGAAGAACGGTAACGTCTACCGAATCACTTTCAACACAGGACAGATCGGTGCCTTCATAGGTAACGGTAACCGAATAGGTACTCAGCCCTTCAGGAGGATGTGAAGAAATCAGATCATGTTCCGTACTTCCATCTTGCCATAGATAATTAAAATCCCAATCTAAGGTGTCCGGAGAAAGTACAAAAAGGCAAAGCGTAGATGGACAAGCACAAAGCGTTTGATCCATTCCTAAGTCGGGCACTGGTTGTGGATTAACTATTATAGAAGAGGTCTCTTTAGTATAACAACCTCTATCGTCTACAACCTCAGCCCATATATCTTCTCGTATCGTGTACATATTGTTTGGAGGAACCCACGCGTAAGGATTCTCGGTGCTGCCATCCCACCAGGTGACTTCTACATCGGTCAAACCAACGTCTAACCAGAAAGTATCGAGTGCACAAATTTCCACATCAAAATCGAAGCCGAAGTTTACAACTGGTGGATCAGGACAAGGAGCCAGTGTCCATATACCATCTGGCTCATCAATGTCATTTTTGTTTACAAATTGATTAAAGACACTGAAGGTATCTCTTTTAAAATTCTCCCAATTGTCTCCTCCATCGATAGTCCGAAATAACAATAGATTTTCTTCTTCTATATAGTTAATACCATTGAGTTCGTGATCCAAATATTTGAAAGAAAAATTGAGTCCTTCTGGTAACTCCTCCTCGTCTTCACCAAAAATATCATAGCTCCTTCTAATGGGATAAATTTCACCGGCTCCAAATGCTATGGTATCCAGATAATCTACATTATAGTGATATCTATCCAATTCGATGATGCCTCCATTTAAGAGGTTAGCCGGGTCTTGTATTCCAATTCCCAATCCTCCAAAGTTGTATAAAGTATCACTGATTTGGCCCAAAGGGACACAGATATCCAAGAGAATCGAACCACCTATGGTATCCCAGATATAGCTATTATAATCTTCTCCCACAATGTAAGGCTGGCGGTCAAAGAGTGAAAAATTATCCGACTCTCCCGGTCTCAGGGTTAGACGATAACCATTTAAATTGATGCCTCCTTTTACCATCGTAAGCGTATCTCGTAATTCGATATCATTTTCTAAAGATATATTGTGGTGTGCAGAATCGTGCTCTACTGTCATTTGGAAAAAAATGATGGAATCTCCCCAGATGTATTGAACTGGTTCCTCTACTGATTGGAATACGACATGGCTGCTGTCTCCTTCTAAAAAGAGCGGTTCGGAAGTATTATTCCAAATGTTTTCAGTTAGAATTAATCTCCCTCCTTTATCTACGAACCAGAGCTTTGGAATTTCGCCGTTTTCTCCCGGGCTGTTTTTTAAGCTGCCATAGACTTTGATGGTTTCCGATCCGTAAACGTTGATGTTTTCACCTTTGGATTCCATAATGAATTGGGCAAAGGAAAGTAAAGGAGAAAATAACAATGTAATTACAAAGGCATATTTTATAAAAACAGAGGGCATGGTAATAGTTGTTTTCATGACAATTTGATTTTATCAGTAAAGAAATAAAGTGAAGCAGGTTACCTGTTTTCCAGCGCTTCCAGCCTTTTTAATAAATTGTCGTATTTGGTTTTTAAAGCGTTGATTTCTGTTTTTTGAGTCTCGATTATATCTTGTTGTTCTTTTGTGGCTTGGATCATGATTGGGATTAGTCCGGAATAACCCAATGTTTTCGTTGTCTTTTCATCATCTAAGAATCTGACCAAATTGGGGAAGATAGTTTCTACCTCTTGGGCAATAAGTCCCATTTGGTTCTTGAGGTCTTTATCATTTGCTTTTTCACGTGCTTCAGGTGAATTGTATACTTTATCGGCGATAAAATCGTAAGTAACCGGATTCAATTGCATTAATTGATTCAAACCATTCGCTAGGGGTTCAATATTAGTTTTTAGGTTTCTATCGGAAATCGATTGAATGGAAAGGTTAGTTCCAAAATAAGTATTAGCATACATCCTAAACCATTTATTAGAAGCTTTACCTACATCTCCATAACCTTCAACTTTTGGAAAAAAAGCGGGTTCATTGTCAAAGAACCCTTCCAATTTCAATTCAACAGCATCATTAGTTTGGATCCCACACCAAAATTCAAAACTTTTATCGCTCGCAATGGATAAAATACGATCGTCATTTGTATCTTCTATAAGTAATGCTAATGGATTGCCTGGCTTATTTATTATTGTTAGATCTGTATCACTATGTGTAGCTCCAACACCTACATTCCCGTCGTCTGAAACTAAGAAATCAAAATTGCTATCGGAATCACTAACTACAAAAGTGAAATCATTCCCAACTCTGTTTTTTACAAATAAATCTGCCCAGGGTACATAGCCCCCAATCCCCACTTCACCATCTGATGTAACTAACAAGTCATCTTCATCATTGGGGTCACTAATAATAAGGCTAAAGTCGTTTTCAGCTCTAGTTTCTATATATAAATCAGCAAAAGCAGCATATTTTCCAATTCCAACATTACCCGTTTTATGGATTATATGGTTGGTAGGTGCATTAGTCCCTGCATCCAATATTCGCCTCCAATCATCATCGAATTCTCTCCATCCGTTATAATTTTTATTAAAAATTCCATTATCCTCATTATAAATCATCAAGCCACTAGCTGGGTTTGTAATTCCGTCTCGGTCGTCAGTTTCCATTCTCGGAATCAACAAACCCTTATCAGTAGATTCCAATTCTAAAATAGCTGTTGGCTCCAAAGATTCGTCCCCGATTACTACACCCTTTGCATCTTGAGCATACATGGTTACGAATGAAAATAATATAAAAAAAGCAGTTTGAAAAAAACGTTGTATTGCTTTCATGGTGGTTATTTTTTAGAAATTATTATTTTTATTTAACTTGTTATTATTTTTATTTCGTTTGTATATTTTTTGTTTCTGTACTAACCGTAGTTCCATTTTCATAGTAAACTCTAACGGCATAGACATACTGCTGCGCCTCTTCAACTTTATCATCGGTATAAGTAGACCCTTTGATCATTGGACTAGCGGGGTTCAAGTCGCTAAATCCGTTACTTCTAACGACTATAGCTCCTATGATTCCTTCAGTTGTTCCGGTCTTCCAGGACAGTTGTACTTTTTTACTTCGTTTGTCATACTTTACCGTAAAGTCTTTCACGGCTCTCGCCTTTGAAATACCAAATGGTCGAGCAGCATAGGGCTCTGAGGGCTCAGATTTATTTCCATCCTGATCGATGGCCAGAAGTCGGTAGTAATATTTTTCTCCTTCTTTTATTGCCTCATCGGTATAAGAGATCGTTTCTCGATTGGAAATTTTAGCAAGGGAGGTAAAACCAGTGGTCTTATCCGCACTGCGAAATAATTCATAGCCACTAAGATCTTTTTCCATGCTGGGTAACCATTCAATAGTTACTGTTTTTTCACCTATTTCAATCTTTTTTATAAAAGGTGGATTGGGTGGTGTAACATCCGGCATAACCGCACCGATTCTTTCCGACAATTCACTTATATTGAGTTCCTTATCTAAGGCAGCTACTTTGTAGAAAAATTTATTTTTGTACACTTTATCCAACTGGTCGGTAAAGGAACTTGTTTTTAATTCTTCAGGAGTAATGCAAGCGTATGGTATATCTGGCTCATTCGCGATGGAGCGGTAGACACGGTATCCCAGCAAATCGTCTTCTTTATTGGCTTTCCAGCTAATGGTAATTTTTCCGGCTTCTGATTTAATCGTTAATCCCTTTGGAGCCTCCGGAGGGATGACATCCAACATATCCAGCCCTGTTGTTCTGGAGCGATTCACCTGGCCGTTCTCTCCTACTACTTCTACATAAAAGAAATAGCTGTTCCAATCCGGTATTTTGTAAGTGAATTGTTCGACACCTGATTCAATTAAACCTTTATGTGCTTTTTGGAAGGGAGCGTCTACAGAAGTGCTTACATAAACCTGATAGCCTTTTACCTTTATAGATTCAGAATCTTCCCAGAGGAACAATATCTCCTCAGCGCTTTTACGGCGTACTTCGGACAGAGCTGGAACAAGTGGCTTTCCTAAATCAGGCATGGTTACTTTAAAAGCTTTAGAAGCTTTGCTTTCTCTGCCGAAAAAATCAACAGCTTTGAGTTGGTAACTGTAAGTTTCACCAGGAGTATTATCGGTAGATTGAAAAAAAAACGGCGGTGTTTTTCCTTTTTGTTTGCTTACAAGCACAGGCTTTTTGGTGTACTTCTCCCAATTTCCGTTAGCTCCTTTTTTACGGTAAACATTCACTCCAAAGTATCTACCTGTTTCGGCAGTCCAAATGATATTTACGACACTATCTGCTTTTTCAGGGACCGTTACCGCAATTGATTTTGGAGGGGCGAAGTCTTTTACTTTCTGTACTTTTATTGCCTGAGATTGTCCAAACTCTTTTTCGCCGGAAGCGCTAAGCAGCATCACTTTGTAGGTGTAAGTTTTGCCAGATTTTACCGTTAAATCTGTAAATGCAATGCCATAGAATTCTGCTACTTTATCATTGATAAATACTTCAGAAATTAGTAATAATTTTTCCAAACCCTTTAGTTCTAATGGGTCTTCTGGAAATGGTTTATCCTCTAGCAATTTTTCCAATTTGCTTTTCTGGTTTTCTGGCAAATCAATACTCCCCAACCTATCAATAGGTGTAGTGTTCAACTTCTCCCAAGAGCCATTCCCCTCTCTACGATATAAGTTAATTGGTTTTTTGGTATACACATTTTTACTTAGCCATTTCACTTTTACCGCATTACCAGAGAGCACATTTGTTACAAAAACATCACCTTTCACATTACTTTGTGCACTTATTGTTGGAATAAGGAAAAGCAAGCATAAAAAGGAAATTTCTATTTTCTTAATTATTGAATTCATAATTTTTCTTTTTTATAAAGTTATATCCAAATCAAAGTCAACCTCTTCATCGAGTATCTCCCC
>CAZDTI010000235.1:0-13329 GCA_964508085.1 uncultured Saprospiraceae bacterium
TACATTGTTTGCAAACAAAAACAAGAAAAAAGTAAAAGGGGCTGTACTTATTGATATTGCACTTCCTTGTTTTATGACAGCAGAATGGTCAAAAACATTCGTTGATTCGATTTCAAATGAGAACTGGGGGTTGATCAAGAAGCATAAACTGGGGCTCTATTATGTGTTGAAAGACCTGGAGTCCATATCCGCTTATATGGCCAACAAACCCTTGCCGAAATCTTTACCGGCCACTCTTATTGCTGCGGAAAAAATATTACCAATGGTGAAAAAAGAAGAAGAAGCCGAATGGAGAGAATGTCTTAAATCCTTTGGTCTGCCATCAAATCACAGATATGTTTTAGCTGAAAAAGCTGGACATAAAGTTTGGATGGATAATGAAAAATTAGTTATTGAAGAAATTACTAAATTGTATGAAAAAGTAGCAGCTCAAAATTAAGAATTATCATCGAAGAACCTATACCCCACATAAAAGCTCCAGGTTCTATTCTTAATATTCCTTGAATTTACATCATTGTGAATGGAAAGCTTATGAAGTCCTAAGCCATAAATCACGCCCATCTGAAATGACTTTAACTCTACACCTAGATTAAATTGTAGCCCATAATCAATTCTGCTAAAAGAATTAATTTCATCGTTTGATCCCCAATTGATGTCTGCTTTGGTTGTACTAGATTCTGGTTTATTAATGGCAGCTACTGATTTAGTTCTTCCATTTAAACCAACAGAAAAGTAAGGGCCAAGAGCGCCGTAAAATTTCATTTTTCCTTTATGAAAATATCGCTTAGCTAAGACGGGAATCTCAAGGTAAGTTATTCTTACAGAATACAATGAGTCAAGTTCTAATGTCGATGTCACTTCCCTTGATTTAAAATAATCTTCACGGCTTCCTTTGGAATTAATAGATAAGCCCGTTTCAATTTTCAAACGATCATTGATGGGGATTTCTGTGTTTAGGGAAATGAATAAATTCGGTTTGCTCTCTTGGGCAACATCAAGATTAGGAGGTACATTTTTCAAGGTGTACTTAGATAACAACAGTCCTGACTTGATGTTGAAGTTTTGGCCAATTAATGGAAAGTGAAAAATTGCGATTGCTAAAGTAACTACTAGCAACTTGCGGTTTTGTAGGAATTTCATTAGATGATTTTAGTCTTTCTTGAAAATGCTTTAATGGAAAACGACGGAGCTATTAGCTTATTCTTATCGAATGAAAATTAACATATGGCTGCTTGTTCCATTCTTCACAAAGATGATGTTGCAAACGAACTTCTTTAAAATAGAAACGGTAGTTAAAATTATAAGCTTAGAAATTATTTGAGCATGCTCATCGTTTTCGAAACATGAAAATACTAATAGTACTCATAACAATACTACCGCCAAATTTTATTTTTGCTCAAATGGACTGCTGCGAATTAATGGAAAGAAGCAAACTAAAGTATAAAAGCTTTAAGACAACCTTTAATGCAGATAGTACAAACTATTCTTTAGTGGTTCTGGACACGATTTCCAAGAAACCCATTTTTGAATATGATTACAAAGTTCAAAATCCATTTTTAAACTTAGAATATGATTATTTCAACAAAGAACGCATTTGGAATTTTGATAATATCTTAGGTTCGTTCAAAATTCTTAGGAGATATAATTCGGAAACTAAAAAAGAACCTGATATAATAAAAGAAGATGCTGACTTAAGAAGGTCAAAGTATAACTTTAAGAATTTTGAATTAGATGCCCTTGATCCGTTATTCAAGGAAAAGGTACATCAATTTGGATTTAACGTCTGTACCGACAGCCTCAATATTTATGTAAGAAGTAACACAATATATCTCCAAGAGAATAGATTGAGGGCAGTCGTAAAGGATGGAATAACTCTGGAGCCATATGGTTATGCCTTAGTTCAAAACAAGACGGTACTAAGCTCGTGCACGAATATTCTAACGGAAAGAAGACTGGATGTGATTAAGTCGAATGGTCAATTATATTCAATCATAGAGGTTTACGATCAAGAAGAAAGACCAGAAATACTTAAGGATATGTTCAAATTAAGTGATAGAGACTTTGATATAGTAGAGTTGGATTCTGAAACACTTTTGATATGTTACATAGACGAAAGAGTGAGTATTTATAATCTAGAATCCGAAAGATTAGCTATAGTGTTTGATACTAAAAGAAAAACGGAATACGAATATGAAGCGATAAAGGTAGATGGTGAAGTTATCGTCTTTATGCCAACCTCATTAAGGTTTGTCAGTAGTTATGATTTGAAAAAATTAAAGTTTAAATTTATTCCTAGGAATGGTTATTCTAAGGTATTTAGAAGGATAATAGTATTAGACTTGCGCGCAAATAAAATTTATACAAAATTATATGACATAGATAAAATAAAACGAATACAAAATATCGAATCCTTTAATATTTTCTTTGAAAATGGAAAAGTAGATAATATTAAGGAGTTGTTTGAAATACATGAATAAAATTGACACAACTTCAAACAAGTTTATTTCAAATTATAAATAAAAATTGTATACCTCATTTTTTTAGTTAATTTTGATTCAGACTAAAAGTAGTTCAACAAAAACGCCATCTTATTACTTAAGAAAAGTATCATAAATACACAAACTCAAGGCTCCGGAGGAGTCGACCTTCCATCTAGAGTATATGGAGACACCTTAGACAATAGTCCGTACAACACGAGTCCGCATAACACGAAAGACTCTGGAAGAGTCGAACCACCATTAACCCCGACTTGAAAGTCGGGGAAAGCCAGAGCCCAGAGCAGAAAAAAATAAATCCATGCCACCTATCCACCGCAGAAACTTCCTCAAACAAGCAGCCATCCTTTCCATCGGATTCGCCGGACTACACAGCTGTGCCCGAATAAGAAAAACAAAAAAAGCCGTCGGATTTGGGACGTTGGAACCTGATCCGAACGAATATATAAACCTACCCAAAGGATTTACCTACGACATCATTTCCAAAGCTGGAAGCAAAATGGATGACGGCCTTTTCCTTCCCGAGCGCCCCGATGGTATGGCTACCTTTGCTACAGAAGATGGCAAAGTAATCCTTATTCGTAATCACGAAAACTCACCCGGTAAACCAAAACGTGGAGCTTTCGGAGAGGAATATGAACTACTTTCTAAAGTTAACCAACAACATTTCTACGATTTTGGAAAAGGCAAAACACCAAGTTTAGGAGGAACAACGACGATGGTTTATAACGAAGAAACAGGCAAAGTCGAAAAAGAATTTCTTAGCCTCGCTGGAACGAACCGAAACTGTGCTGGAGGCTCAACTCCCTGGGGATCTTGGATTACCTGCGAAGAAGATGTGAAGAACGCCGGAGAAGGATTTCTTGAAAAAGACCACGGCTATTGCTTCGAAGTGCCAGCAAGCACAACAACACAATTACATGAAGCGATTCCGATTATTGGAATGGGGCGCTTCAATCACGAAGCAGTCTGCGTTGATCCGCGCACAGGCATCGTTTACCAAACAGAAGACCGCGGTGATGGCTTGATTTATAGATTTATTCCTAAAGTAAAAGGAAAGCTCTTAGCAGGGGGTAAATTACAAATACTCTGCATGCAAGACCAACAAAAATTCGATACCCGAAATTGGACCAGCCAAGATATGAAGATAAACAAAAGCTACAAAGTGAATTGGTTAGATATTGACAACGTAGAGTCTCCAGAAGATGACCTTCGCGATAGAGGATATCAAAAAGGAGCGGCTCGTTTTGCAAGAGGGGAAGGAATGTGGTTTGGTAAAGAAGAATTGTACTTCGCCTGCACCAATGGCGGTCCAGGAAAACTAGGACAAGTATTCAAATACATTCCCAGTCCTGACGAAGGAACAGCTAAGGAAAACAGTGATCCGGGGCGTTTGGAATTGTTTGCTCAATCGGAAGACAAAACCATTCTACAAAATTGCGACAACCTCACCATCGCTCCTTGGGGAGATGTTATACTCTGTGAAGACAACGGCCAAAGTAACCATATCAGAGGCATCAAGCCTGATGGGTCCATCTACACTTTAGCAAATAACATCAGTTCCAAATCCGAATTCGCGGGACTAACTTTTTCTCCTTCCGGAAAAACCTTATTTGTAAACCTCCAGGAAAATGGAGATACCATTGCTATAAAAGGACCGTGGCTGTTATCTTAAGTGGAACGTGCATTCGGTGTACGTTTGCTAAGCTTCAAAAAGTTTGGTAAACGTTCTACTATTTCGGTGCGTTCTAATCACGCTCTAAACAAAACATTCGAACCAAAAAAGAGGGAAGGTTAACAAACCCCAAAGGCTTAGCAAAGATTTAAACGCACCACTTCGAAAAGAATCTCACAATTTTAACTCCATTAACGAAACTTTTCCCTTCCTCTTCGTAGACCCTACCAAAGCATATCCCAAGCCTTTCCATCCCATACCGTACTTATTACCGCTATAGATACTCAAATATTTGTCTATAAACCGCATTTTGTCATTAACCACTTGACAATGGCCGGCTAATACTACATATTAATATATAATAACATATACCATCACCTCTTTAAAACTGTTCAGTTATGAAAAAAATAACCTACCTCTTTCTGCTTTTTTTCTCTTTAAATTTTTCAAACATTCAAGCACAAGTCGTCCTTAACGAGTTGTCTTTTGGAGGCTTTCTTGGTGATTTTGTAGAATTAAAAAACCTTGGGCCCAACACTGTTGATGTGTCGGAATATTACTTCTTTACGACTGCACCTGATGGAATACCAGTTTCTGTCTCTTTGAGTTCGCTTAATCTAGCCTGTGGTACTCTTGTTATGAGTCCTGATGATATTATTGTTTTTGATAACGTATCTGACTTTATTCCTTGGCAACCCGACTTGGGCGAATTGGCGCTGTACACAACCAATGTCAACGATTTTGAAATTCCTGATGATATGATCGACTACCTAACGTGGGGACTGACACCACTTCCTACCTTTTTTACTCAAATGGTAGCAGTAGCAGCGAATCAATGGACAGGAGGGGACTTGGTAAATGGAAATTGGAACGGACTCTCCATAGAATACGATGGAACCGGAGATGAATCTTCGGATTGGCCATTCAATAATATGCCTACTATTTGTGCAGAAAATGCTTCGGCTGGTGTTGAATGCGAGGTGGTTGCTGGAACGCCGAATATTGGCCAATTTGATTTTTGTGTAGGAGATGGTACTCCAGATGTTCCGACAGGCTTAGCCATTTCAGGGAATGTTGGTACTTTCTCCCAATGGGTGGTTACTGATGTTACAGGAAGTATTCTCGAACTGCCAACTTCAGTGGATGAAGTCAATTTTGAAAATGCACCTGAGGGGCTTTGTGTCATGTGGCATGTAGTATACGATGGAAATTTAATCGGCCTCGAAATAGGAGGTGGAGTAATGGCTTTGGATGGATGTCACGAAATTTCTACGCCAGTTTTAATATCCAGAACCCAAGTAGGGGGAGGAACATTGGAAGGTGGTCCATTTGAATTTTGTGTAGGAGATGACGAACCAGATTTTGTAACAGATATCACCTTGTCCGGGAATATTGGTACAAACAGTCAATGGGTGATAACCGATGAACTCGGGATGATTCTGGGCTTACCAGACGATCCTTCTTTTGTTAACTTCGATGAAGCCCCAGCGGGAACTTGCCTCATTTGGAATCTATCTTTTTCAGGACCACTTACTGGAGCAGCAATAGGAGAAAATGCGTTGGATTTGGAGGGTTGCTTTCAGCTTTCTAATCCCATAACCGTCAACCGCTTTGGACCGAATTCATCCGAGTGTGGTGGGGGTAGCAATAATAATTATGTACTCATCGGTTTTGAAGATTTAAAATTAGAGAGAGCCACAGTTTTAAATGGAGGAATTGGCGTAACAGAAGAAGATGGAGATTTGGAAATTACAGAAGAATCTGAAGTTATTGCAGAGGGCACTTTTGTAAATGGAGAGTACGTCAGAGTTTACGACAGAGCCAAAGCTTCAAATATCTGCGCCGTTCCAGCAGAACCCGTGCTTCCTGATTTTTTATATAACAATACAAACACAACGAACGATCAAGACGTAGATGTCGACGATAATGAAACCATTGTTTTAACAGAATCTGTTTATGAAGACATAGATGTAGATGAAGGAGCTACGATTACGTTCTCTGGTAATGAATTTGTCTATATCGAAGAATTGGACCTTGGAGATAATGTAACTATATTGTTCGATCAGTGTACCAACCTCATAATAGAGAAAAAACTCAGCGTTGGAAAATACAACAGTTTCAACCCAGGAGAAGAAAACGTTTTTGTTTTTGTAGAAGATGATGCCGAAGTAAAAGAAGGGAGCTTCTTCTATGGTGGTATTTATACTTTAGAAAAATTGAGAATTAGAAAAGCAGAGGAAGAGACACCAACAATAATGTATGGACTATTTATTGGGGAAGACGTTAAAGCACGAGATTATGTAGAACTTTCAGCCGCCGATGTGCTCCCTTGTCAACCAAATATTATTGGCGGAACACCTTACGCTTTCGTACAACAAGAGGAAGAAACAGAGGTTGTAGCTGAATTGCTAAATAATGAAGACCTAGTAATTTATCCAAATCCAACAAAAGAAACCGCCTTTTTGAAAGTCCTAACGAAATCAGAACAAAGTGCACAAATTCAAATATTTGATATGATGAATAAAGTCATTTTTGAAAAGACGAATCAAGCCATAAATGGAGCAGCCATCAATATTGATGTCTCTAATTTCTCTGTAGGCTTATATACCGCCAAAATTACATTAGATGATGGAACCACTCTATCGCAAAAGGTAATAGTAGCCAGATAGAAAACACTATATCTCAAAGAGATAATTCGCCCGGTGGTTTCCAAAACTGTTGGGCGAATTCTATTTTAAAACAGAATCACTGTTGTATCTATTCTTACGGCCACCTAACCTTTTGCAAGTGATGATTCGTCTCCTGTCATCCATTCGACAAGCTCAGAACAGGTTCTTGAGCGAGCGCAGCGAGTCAACCCCTCAAAGGACATAGCCCTGCCATTCCGAGCGAGCGCAGCGAGTCCTCCCCTCCAAAGAGCATAGCCCTGTCATTCCGAGCGAGCACAGCGAGTCGAGGAATACCACTAACAGGGTATCCTTCTCCATATTTCCCCAATAATCAACGAATTGTGAAATATAATTCCTAAATTAGCACAGCTTAGAAGAAAAACAGGACAAACGGTCCTCCTCCTTTTATGTCAACTTGTGCTATATACAAACATCACCTTTCTAAAATTCTGTTGCCACAGCAGTAGCACTTAAAGGCTTATCGCCACTTTACCGCTCCAACCAACAGGACACCCATACTTTCAATTTATTTACTGATCTCAGTATCTATGCTAAGGCCATGTGCACACTAGTATATTCCTATGCCTCAAATCATATAGTTACGTAAAACGGAGACTGGGGCATTTTAGCTTCGCTTCGTTGAACACAAAATCGATCACATACACAAACAATTATGAACTTCATTAACCTCAACCTATCACCTACACTAAAAGTGTTATTATCAAGAATCTGGAGATCCAAGTGCATCGCTCTGGTCTTCACTTTATTTGCTTTCTATAGCGCCCAAGGGCAGCAGATTTTTATCAACGAATTTATGGCCTCCAACGGAAACACCATTTCTGATGAAGTCGGTGATTTCGATGATTGGCTCGAACTCTACAACCCCGGCACCTCAGCTATAAACATCGGAGGTATGTATGTTTCCGATGATATAGCTGACCCTTTGGCTTGGCAAATTCCAGCTACAGATCCAGCAAGCACCACTATTCCTGCAGGCGGGTACTTATTGTTATGGCTGGATAAAGAAACCGATCAAGGGCCTTTACATATTGATGTGAAATTAGGCTCTGGCGGCGAAGACATTGTTTTGACAGCTGCTGACGGAACTACCGTCATGGACAGCTATACTTTTGGAACGCAGTTGGAAGATGTATCAGAAGGTAGAGTAGGGGATGGAAATGCAACTTTTGATTTCTTCGCAGAACCAACTCCGGGCGCTACCAATGATTCCGATCCGGGAGCACCACAAGTCGCTAAGCCTACAGTAAATAATATCGGCGGGTTTTATAATGGCAGTGTTACAGTAGAGGTTACAGGTGACGGTGATATTTACTATACCACAGATGGTTCTATTCCAACTACCGGTTCGAATGCTTATACAGGCCCTTTGACTTTTTCTGAAAATACACCACTACGAATAGTCGCTTTTGATCCTCCTGCATTGCCATCTCCACCGGTGACACAGACCTATTTGTTTGGGGTCAATACAGAATTCGCAGTAGTAAGTTATGTCGCAGATCCATTTGAATTGTTCGATCCAGCAACGGGGATGTATACCAATTTTGAAGATGAATCTATTGAAATAAATGCCAATGCAGAACTTTGGGAACCAGACGGAAGCTTAGGTTTTAATCAGCTATTTGAATCCGAAATTCATGGTACAGGCTCTGCTGTTTATGCGCAAAAGCCATTGGCCTTAAAAGCAAAGAAGAGCCTCGGTTCCGCAGATATTCCTTATGAAGTTTTTCCAGATCAACCTGGTTATGAACCTCGTTCCTTGATCCTTAGAAACGCAGGTCAGGATTGGAATATCACCATGTTCAGAGATGCTTTTGTAAGTAGCTTAGTTCGTGATTTATCAGATGTCGGAACCACGATTACAAAGCCAGATCTAAATACACAGGGGCATCGTCCTGGTATCGCTTATGTCAACGGAGAGTTCTGGGGCATTAATAATATCAGAGAGCGTATGGATAAGCGATACATCAGAGCACAATATGGTTTGGATGATGACGAGATAGATTTTTTAGAAAATCAATCGGAAGCCAAAGAAGGGGATTTTGACGAATGGAATATCCTAAACGATTATCTAATCGCCAATTCATTGGCGACAGAAGATAAACTTAGATTTGTGGAGTCGAAACTAGATTTGGATCACTACATTGATTATGTCGTTTTCAATTTATACATTGATAATCAAGATTGGCCAGGCAACAACAATAAAAGATGGAGAGAAAGAGTGTCCGATGCACAATGGGAATTCATGACCTGGGATCTCGATTTCTCTTATGGTCTTTTTATTCCAGGAGAACCTTTTAACACGGATATAGCTACCTCTAATTCACTTTCTAGGTTATATGAAGTACCCAACTTTTTATGGCCAAATCCAGAATGGGCAACCTTGCTTTTCCGTAGGTTAATGGAGAATGACAATGTACGTGCAAAGTTTGTTAACAGAATGGCAGACCAGTTAAATGTATTGTATAACGCTGATCGTGTAAACGCGAGAATCGATGAATTTGTAGCTACTTATGATTCGGAAATTCAAAACCACGCAGATCGTTGGTCTAGCGGTTATCAGGTTTGGGATCAAAATGTTCAAAAACTAAGAAATTTCGCTAACGCCAGAGTTGCTCCAGTTAGAAGTCATTTCATCAATCAATATGAAGACATTACAGGAACGGGCAACATTACAGTAAACTTAAACAGTGCAGCCAACGGTTCTGTCGAATTAAACACCATTGCTGTAACTGCTGATAATGCTCCATTCACAGGTGTCTACTTCCGAGGAAATGACGTTCCTGTGCGGGCAAAACCAAATAGAGGCTATGTCCTCCAATCTTGGTCCGGCAACCTTTCGGGAAATAATCCAAATGAAGTAATTGACTTTAACAACAATTCGAACATTACCGCAAACTTTAGCTTGGGTTCTACCTCCACACAACCCATTGTCATCAATGAAATAAATTACAACTCTCCAGACGATACAGATCCTGGAGACTGGGTAGAATTGCATAACCCCAATTCAGCTGCTGTAGACATCTCAGGTTGGTACTTCGAAGACGAAAGCGGAGACTACTTCGGCCTTCCTGCTAACACTACAATTGCAGCAGGTGCTTATTTGGTCTTGGTGGAAGACGAAGGAAGCTTTAATAATATATATCCTTCTGTAACAAACTACATCGCTGCTTTCGGAGTAGATCCGGGAGGCTTTGGACTTAGTGGAGGCGGTGAGCAAATTACCATAAAGAATGCGAATGGTCAATTAATAGATATCGTAGAATACGACGATAAAACACCTTGGCCAACCGCCGCAGATGGAGACGGTCCAACGCTGCAATTGATCGCTCCTTCTTTAGATAATGCATTGGCTCAAAGCTGGGAAGCTAATGTAGCAACACCAGGTTTACCGAATAATGCGACTTGTGAAGATAATGACAATGATGGCATTTGTGCACAAAACGATTGTGACGATAATAATGCGTCCGTTCCAACAACACCGGGTGCCAGTTGCGATGATGGCAACCCCAACACGGAAGATGATGTGATTCAATTGGATGGCTGTACTTGCGCAGGAACGGTTCCACAGGGAGGTCTTTGCGATGCCGTTGTTATAACGGGTAGTGGTAATAGTATCTCAATTGGAAATATTGGAACAGCTCATTATATCATTAAATTATTTAGCCCGACATACGCTACCATTATTAACTGCGTAGACTGTGCGGTCCCACAAGTAGCGAATGGATTACCAGAAGGGGTCTACCATGTTGATGTACAGTTGTACAATGCTAATTGGCAAAGCATCTGCTCTCTTCAGGAGGATGTCGAGATAGGAGGAGTTGGTTGCGCTGTTGATGCAGATAATGATGGTACTTGCTCTGATGCGGATTGTGATGATAATGATCCGGCAATCCCAGCTACTCCAGGTACGCCTTGTGATGATGGATCTTCCAGTACCACTGGTGATGTGATTCAATCGGATGGCTGTTCTTGTGCTGGTATTCCAACCAGTACAGGTGATTGTGACGATATTGAAGTAACAGTAAATGGAAGTTCAGTTTCTATTGGAAACATCAGTTCAGGGCATTATATCATTAAGCTCTTTGGCCCTAGCTGGAATACAGTTATCAATTGTACCGATTGTGCTGTGCCGCAGGTAGCAACGAACTTACCGGAAGGAACATACCATATTGATGTAAGATTATTTACTTCCAACTGGCAAAGTATCTGTGCTTTAGTAGAGGACATAGAAGTGTCAGGTCAATCCTGTATTGATAATGATAACGATGGTATTTGCATTGAAGATGATTGTAATGACAGTAACCCAAATGTACCTGCAACACCAGGTACCGCTTGTGATGATTTTAACCCAGATACTGAAAATGATGTTATCCAATCGGATGGCTGTACCTGTGGTGGAATAACAATACCAACAGGTATAGTAGATTTGGGCTGTGGTGTCAGTTATACTACAACGCCAACAAGTATTACCGTCACTGGTTTGGATGCAACTGCACATGCAAGTTTTGCCATCTTCAACTCTAGTTGGCAAACCCAAAGTACTTGCTTTGATAACTGTGATGATCCATTGGTTTTTGATAACATAACAACTGGAACTTACATCTTGCGTCTTCAAGTGTGGGATGCTTCTTGGTCACGTATTTGTGATGTTACGGAATTTGTAGACTTAGCAAATCAGACTAATCTAGTAGGTCAAGGTGGTTCTTATCTTACTTTTAATGCTTTGAAAGAAGGACGAACTGCGAACCTAAACTGGATAACCAATAACAGCGAAGAAACGAGAAGTTTTATCATTGAAAAGTCATTAGATGGAAATACATTCGAAAAATTGATAACAATAGAGCCGCATGAGAATAGAACTGGCGATTTGTTTTACCAAACACTAGATAAAGAGATAGTAGCTGGAGATAATTTTTATCGCTTGACTCAAGTGATGCTCGACGGAACGGAACAAAGAACGGCCATGTATAAATTATGGTTCGACCTCAGTAATGAAACCTTTGAGCTTTTCCCGAATCCAACGGAAGGTCAGATCTTTGTAAACCTAAAAACCTTTGAAGGTGTTGCTGCCGATTTACTTATATACAATCAACTAGGACAGATTGTATATTCACAAGGGATAGATGCAATCCCCGCTCAACCATTACCAATTATGTTGGAAGAAGTGAAAAGTGGAATGTATCATTTTGTTGTAAAAATGGAAGGAAAGAAATTGATGACCAAGCGATTCATTATTGCAAAGTAAAGAGACTCGGTTTATGAGTATCCGGTACCTTATGAAATTGTATTAAAAGTAAATTAGCGCAGACTCAGAAGCCTGCGTTAATCTCAAATAGACATAACGTAATTTTTTCTATACCCCTGATTTTAAAGTGTAAAGTGGCGTAGGCATCATATTGTCTGCGCCACAACTATTGAGGGCTACAACAAAAAAAAGAGCGGAGGTATAAACCTTCGCTCTTTATGTTTTTACTCGACTCGCTTAAAGTAATGTTCCTTTACCAGGGGAACAAGAAATGAGTACTACCATTTAAAATTTAAACCATTTAACCAAAAACTATTAAGGTAGTCGAGTGTTATTTTATGGAAATGTATATGGCACATATTCCAATATTTAGCTGTAAAGGTATGTGTAATAATTACAATAAGGAAATTTTTATCTAAATTTTAAGTGAAATGATGAAGATTCCCTTTCTTTTTCTGTAAAATTTAAACAAAAATGCTGTTGTTGTAAATTTATCGCTTAAGAAATGAAGAGCAGAATAAGCTAAGATTCAGCATGTAGCACATATTAGTCTAATACTTCTACGAATAATGAAAGACCAAACTATATTTTTTTGGTTTCGACGAGACCTCCGATTACAAGACAACGCAGGCTTATACCATGCGCTCCGAAACGGTGAGAATGTCATTCCAATCTTTATATTTGACAAAAATATATTGGATGAACTGAAGGGAGGAGCAGATGCCCGAGTTCAATTTTTATGGGAAACCTTAAAACAGCTGAAGGAAGAATTGGAGCAGATGGGATCTTCCCTTTTAGTCAAATACGGAACACCCGAAAAAATTTGGGAAGAATTAATCTCAACTCATAAACTCCAAGCCGTTTACACTAATCGAGACTATGAAACCTATGCCATAGAAAGAGACGAGCAGGTAAAAAGTCTTTTATTCAAAAACGAAATCACTTTCCACACTTTTAAAGATCAAGTGATTTTTGAAAAGCTGGAAGTAACTAAAGCGGATGGACTACCTTACACTGTTTTTACACCTTACAAAAGGGTCTGGCTAAAAAAGCTAGAAACGAAAAAAGCAGTTGGAACAGGTAAAGGTTCGTACTATTTTCAATCTTATCCTACAGAGAAATATTTTAAGGCTTTCGCAAAAATACCAAAAGACAGCCAAATACCCACCTTAGAAGAAATGGGCTTTGAAAAGTCTAACATTAAAATTCCATCAAAAAAAGTAG